>PRDI01000034.1 GCA_003345595.1 Candidatus Thorarchaeota archaeon
CTCAAATACCATCGCAAGAACTCGAGCAGAAGATATGAAATCAACAAGCCAAGGAAAGAAAGGCTTCCCTTCGTGGACTGCATAGTGCTTCCTTGCAAGAGACTTGCTGACTCTCATCTCCTTGAATGCTCTGATTCTGTAGCCTTTTGCCAGAAGCGCATCAACCACGAGAGCACCCACCCTTCTTCGTATTGCACCATCCGGCTTGATCACTACTAGCGACCGTTCCAACTCTTGCACCAGTCCTATAATGGTTAAGACGCGAGAAACGTGACCGTTCTCGGTGCCGCTTCTGGCAAGGAGCCGTTATTTTAGGCTTGTGACCACACGCACGATGTCAGCGTGCGAAGTCTGAATGCCGAGCGACACTTTCATAAAGTACCCATGGGTGTGCGCCCAGCGCCGTCTTGTGAGGTGTCGTCAATGACGCAGTCCGATACAGGGGGAAAGCCTAAGCTGCGCTCCCCAATCGTCACAGTCCTGGGTCATATAGACCACGGCAAGACATCTCTGCTCGACAAGATGCGCGGCACTGCTGTGCAAGAGCGAGAAACAGGAGGGATGACCCAGCATATCGGCGCCTCGTTCTTTCCGACCGAAACAATCGTTTCAATATGTGGAAACCTCCTGAAGAGCACGAAGACAGACCTCTCCATTGGGGGGCTTCTGTTCATTGACACGCCCGGACATGAGGCATACCTTAACCTCAGAAGAAGAGGAGGGGCTGTCGCAGACATTGCAATACTGGTCATCGACATCACCGAGGGAGCACTATCGCAGACCTACGAGTCGCTGAAGATACTCCGATCCGGACGCACCCCTTTCGTTGTTGCAGCAAACAAGCTGGACAAGATTCCCGGTTGGGTGACTAAGTCAGGCATGACTCTCGTTGAGTCAATGAGGGCCCAGAACCCTGCGACCAAGAGTGAGGTGGACAAACGACTCTATGACATTGTAGGATCTCTCTCAGCTAATGGTATAGACTCAGAGCGTTTCGACCGAGTGGCAGACTTCGCTCGGACAGTCACAATCGTGCCGACTAGTGCCAAGACAGGCGAGGGGATTCCTGAACTATTGATGGTCCTAGCTGGGCTTACACAGAAGTACATGAAGGAACGACTGAATGTAGTTGCTGGTCCGGCGAAGGGGACTGTCCTAGAGGTCAAAGAAGAAACCGGCCTTGGCATGACATTGGACACTATAGTCTATGAGGGCACACTCAAGAAGACAGACACCATTGTGGTCGGAGGCTTGGACGATGTGATTGTTGCCAAAGTGAGAGCTCTCTTGCTGCCAAAACCACTCGATGAGATTCGAGACCCCAGAGAGAAGTTCACCAGTGTTTCCGAGGTGGATGCTGCGGCAGGTGTCAAGATTGTAGCACCAGACATCACCGGAGCGTCAGCTGGAGCCCCACTCTATGCTGTTGACAGACCGGAGAACCTAGAATCTATCAAACAGAGGGTCCGTGAAGAGATCAAGTCCATACGCATTCAGAGAGACTCCTCGGGCATAATACTCAAGGCAGACACATTAGGGTCGCTCGAGGCTGTTACACAGTATCTACAGGACCACAAGATACCTGTTAGGATGGCCGATGTCGGCCCGATAGTCAAGCGTGACGTGCTCGAGGCAAGAGCGGCTGGAGATACAGATCCTCTGAATGCTGTCGTACTTGGTTTCAATGTGAAAGCGGCACCGGAGATTCCAGACTTGGCTGCTGAATTTGGCATCGAGATATTCCAGAGTGATGTCATATACCGTCTGTTTGACGACTATAATGCATGGCTCATCGTCAAGAGAGAGCAGGCCAAGGCAGATTCGCTTGGCTCAATAGTACGGCCTGGCAAGATAGAAATCCTTCCTGAGTACATCTTCAGACGCAGCAATCCTGCCGTCGTCGGGGTCAGGGTCCACGGCATGATTAAACCAAGACTGGGTCTAATCAGCTCTACAGGCAAGCGTGTGGGTTCCATTCTTCAGATACAGGATCGAAATGTGAACATTGACGAAGCCACGGACGGCATGGAGGTCGCAGTGTCAATCAGGGGACCCACAGTAGGGCGTCAGATCAAGGAGAATGAGGTGCTCTATGTGGATATGCCTGACAAACATGTCATCGCCGCTCGAACGAAGTTCTCCGGAGACCTGTCTCAGCAGGAGATTGATGTACTTGAGGAGATAGTCCAGATTAAGAGGGCAAGCGGCGGCTTTGTTTGAAGTGCCATGATTGGCACTCTCTTACTCATGGAAAACCCAAGCACGTATCACTTGATGGGGCTTCGGAAGCCTTAATTTGACTCTGCCTAAGATGATGAAGTGCAGCGGGTAGGGTGACTCGTTTGCCGCGAGCGCGACCACATGGCAATAGTGGCACCAGCAACCCGGCAGAGTGTGAAACCCGACCCCAACGAAAATCGCTGAAGGACAATGACGAGTGGTCTCTGGAGTCTGTCACGGCGCCAGTGGCAGTTGTAGGACTGCTGCCAGTGCGTTTAGACTTCCGAACCGGGTCAGGCCAGGGATGGAGCAGCTCTCAGGGAGAGTGATGGAGCCCCAGAGGAAGCCGCTCCGAGAAGAACTCCGAGGATCGTTGGGGAAAGGACACGCGAAACCAAAGGAGCCGCTGCACCTATTGTGACACCTAGTTCATTCCCTCAAATGCTGATGGCACAGGGCTTTCTTTTGGACTTGTTCTGGTTATTTAGCTCTACTCTGTTCTCCATTGTATGATGTTGAGGCATAGAGCATCAGAAGTCAGGCTATCAGTGTCCTAATCGTTATCACATCATGTCCTGTGTTCAACACAATCGTTGTGTTCATTACAACAGATGTGGCATCATCATGTGACAGGCCATGACAACCATTTCGATAAAGGAAGACACAAGGAAGGAACTTCTCAGAATCGCAGGAGAGATTCAGAAGAAGACTCGGGAAAGAGTTGACTTCGATACTGTGATTCGCTTCCTGATCGAGGCGTATTCGAAAAAGATTGACTTGAAGGAGTGGAAGCGGTTCGTTTCTCCCATCGCAGGAGTAGACTTTGACACCCTCTATTCGGATCTCATGACGGAGAGGCGCCTAGATGAGAAGGGAATACAGTGAAACAGTCGCACTTGATGCAGGCGTCTTGATTGCCCTAGCCACAGGCGAGTCCTCGGCGAAAACAGTGGCTGAGAGAATCGCTGATGGCGAAAGCACTTTTGTATGTACTGAGTTGGCCCTATGCGAGCTGAGCTACACACTCTGCCGCAGGCTGGGTTGGGAGAAGGCATGGAGGAGGATTGACAGTCTTGTCAAATCGTCATCTATCACAGTCGTTCCATCTCAGATGTTGTGGTCAGAAGCTGCGAAGATCAAGTGCGATGCCAGGATTGCTTTGCCCGAGTGTTTCACGTTGGCAGCAGGGAACATCACAAACGGGCGAGCTCTATTCGCTCGCAGAGAGAGGGAACTTGTCGATGCAATCGAGAAAGGGCACATAACACAACGTCTTGAGTCCCTGAGCTAGGTGACCCGATGCATTCAACTTTACTGGTCTTCTGGAAACCTCGGCCCCTGCTTCTCCGTAGCGGGCAGTGTCTATGATTTGTGAGTTTCTGAAAAGGGACTCGTAGAACCCGACTGCTCCTTCGGCATTGCCATCGAACCACATATGCAGGGTGATTCTCTGCATGGAACTTCCCTCTCACACTTCCATATTTCTTACGTTTGTTTACTCTTTTCCTCGATCTCGGCAACTCTCGCCTTGACAAGCTTTCTTACGAGAGTCACGGGGAGCGGTTTGTCAACTGGAAAGCGGATAGCACCGGCAGAGGTTTGGTAGTCTTTGATTTCCTCTCTGTAAGCATTCAGAAAAGAGGAACTCCAGACATAGAAGCCGACGTGGTTCTTGAATGCTGCAAAGCCTACCAATGGCTTTCCGAGGTACTTGTACGTCGGCATCCTGTAACTGATGATTTCAGTGGCCCTAGGCGCAGCCGCCTTAATCACCGCGCGAAGCTTCTCGGGTAACGCTCGTTTATCCTCCGGAAGCACCGCGAGATACTCGTCAACACTTGCAGGCTTTGTTGTTCTACTGGCAGTCATATACTCAGGCGACTCCTTCAGACTCGTGTTTGTGTGTTGCACATGACTCTCACGCGAAGCATATAGTCTACCAGATAGGTACATTCTTCGCTCCACAGCTCAGGTTCTGGAGGAGTGCATTTCCACTCCAGTGAGCCACATCATTCTTCTGATATCCGAACACCGTTTCTTCTCAGTACTCTGCAGACCTCGTCAATGATTGCCTGCCTGGCCTCACTGCTAACGTTCCAACCTCTAAGACCCCTAGTCACCTCTCCGGCTACGGCTTCATAGGCCACGGCCTGCTCCCTGACTGTTTTCCTAGGCAGGTCCATCACTGGGACATCCGCTAGAGCCTCATCCTCGCCCACCCGGCCAAGGTGGACGATCACTCTCAGTGTGAATCCCATATCCCTTGTTTCGGCTTCGGCACTGACCAGCTCCATCTCGGGCCCACTCACCTCTGGTTCATTCTCAGACGCCTCATGGTCCCGAAGGTCCGCCATTTCAGCGTCACTCTCCTCAGTGTCGGCGATGATTGCATCGTGAAGCTTGGCGTACTCAGACAGTCCAGCCGGGACTCTTACTCCTCTAAGACCCTTTGCGTCAATCTTGAGGTAATGCCGGGTTCCTGCAGCCACATCGACTATCTGTTCGCATTCGGCTAACAGTGCGACATCATAGATGCCCATGGCCTCTGCTTCAAGACCGCGAATCTGTGACTTCTTGTCGACCCCATCTAAGGTGACCTTAATGTACTTACTCGCCCCTTGGTCCATGAGTTCCTGATCTACATTGATCACCAGCCTGGCTTCACGGCCCAGTCTTGTTTCTAGTAGCTCACCAGATGTGCGGGGTACGCTGTAGTAATCAGGAAAGAAGCTATGTCGATGTATCAGAGGTTTCAGAAAGGTCAGGCTAATCCATTCTCTCTTTCCTCTGGACCCCTCCACAGGAACATCCTTGTACTCAACATCCTTCAGACAGTCCCATCTTAGATGTATGCCATCACGAGTCACAGGGTATTCGCCTGTCCGTTGGGGATGCCTCAAGAACCCGATCACTTCGTCAGTGGATGGGGTTTCCCGCGTATCCAAGACCATGGCTTTCGAGCCTGTTCTCTCCCGAAATTCCACCCTGTAGACGCCTTTCTCAACATCGACAGTGAGCAGGCACTTGACATCCTTGATAGCACCTGTCCACGACTTGGCCTCTCTCAATAGCACATCTACTGACTGATTCAGATCAGAGGGAAGAGATGATGGCCTGAACCCTTGGATTTCGACAGATGCTTCAGGAGCCAGTGCTGAGATTCTCAGCCAGCGGATTGGGTGACTCTTGCGCTCTGGTGGTGGTCCATACTCCAGCAAGCCGATGCAAGACCAGTCCTCACCGGCTTCGCTCTCCACTCTCATCCAGAGAACATCCTGACCTTCAACCGATGTCAGTAGAATCGGGCTTCTGCTCCAGCTTTTCAGAGCAGCTGTCGCTGTTTCCCTGAGCTCCTCGGGGTCGATCACGCACCGATGCCAACCCGGTCTGGGAACAAGTGAGCCTTGGTCGAGAACTAGTCCGCCCACCATTGTCCCCCTCTGCCTGTCAGGAAACACTAACCAGATGTTGACCAGTTCGTCGTGCTCTGTCCAGACAGCTTGACCAAAGCGTTCAGTCAGCTGTGGTCTAGCGGGTTGTGGAGCCTTCTTCAATGCGTTCGCCCTCCATAGCAGGTTTGAGTAGATGGCTTGAAAGTCATATCGTGAAGTCAGGTTGCTGTCGTGGTCGTAGTGCGGCTTGAAACCCATCTGATATAACTGCCACTCTGCAACGGCCGACCATAGCTGAATGATGGACAAGGACAGGGTGTCGTCAAGGACCTCCTCTGCAATAGCATAGACTGCTAGGAACAGGTTGTTCCCATAGAGCGTCATGATGTCTTTGCTATCTTCTGTCAGATTCTGTAGTGTTCTCCTGTTCTCTGAGTCCAACTCTTCGACCAGCCCTAGCCTGGCCTGGTCGAGCAGGCGCCAAGTGTTTCTTCGCTCTGCATTATTCAGGATGTGCTTCTTGACCTGCCTCAACGCCTCAAGAA
>PRDI01000035.1 GCA_003345595.1 Candidatus Thorarchaeota archaeon
GGCCTTTCTTGTCCGGCTTGTGAGCTCATTTGCCGGGACTGGGCAATCCAAGTATGCCAATGGCTGAGTAGACGATTCCCACGTTTTTCCCTGTCTGCGAGCCTTTCTAAAAGAGGGCAAACCGTTATTAGTACCCAGTGCTGTCGGTGCTTCGGTTCGCTGGGCGACCGAAGGAAGAGGAAGTCGAGCACCCCCCAGCGGAAGGTTTGGCATGACTCGTGAGGAGACTGCCACCATCCTGTGCAGCTGGAGACGACCCCTCCTCGTTCGGCTTCGCTTGATAGAGGAGGCTCCAAAAGCTTGCATAGGAATCTGCTCCGTGTTCAGCTATTTTCAGTTCTTCTTGTTCTTCTGATGGTTATTGGAATCGCACCTCAGGCCGTATGGGCCGGTCAGGTGCTGGAACGCAACGAGGAGGCGTTGCCGCGACCATTCATGGGTTATGACCTCGACTCAATCTACGTGTTCTACGACCCAAAGGATGAGGTCATGAAGGCGGTGGCCGATGGCATTCAGGAGATACTGTGTGTTAGGATAATCAATGTTGTCATGGTCCCGGTCACCTCATACAGTGATCTTGAGTTTTGGCTGCTAGATGACCCGTGGATTGCTGTCTATGCTCTTCGGTCAGACCTCAACCAAGTCCTCTTCGCTGACCAAGAGCTGTTGTGGAAACAGTTCTACCAAGTCCTGAACGAGCATCGGTCGACCCAGCACATTGTGGCGATGGGGAATACCCTGTCGCTTCAGCCGTTCCTGACTGAGAACGACAAGATGATCCACACGAGCGAGTCGGAGCAGACTGATGGTCTCATTATGATTCTCTACGGCGTCTGGGGCATCATGGACATATGCAAGCAGCGCGCCCAGTACGACCCAAGCTATCAGGGTGCAGCCGACGACCTTGAGAAGATGGTCCTCACCATCTATGGTGATCAGTTTAATGAGTTCTTCAAACGGACCGTCGAGCCTGTCAATCCCGTCGGTGAGATGGACCCCGCGGCTGCAGAGATAAGGCGGCAGAGGATGTGGGCGAGACATCCCGGGAGCGTTGCTGACTCGGCTTACACGCTGTTGGAGAACGGCTCTCTCGAGGAAGTGCCGCTCGACGAACTGCCCGACGGTTTTGATCCGGTCATTCAGCTGAGCACCTTGGCTGAGGTAGAAACCGGATCATTCGTTCTTGGCGAATTGCCCCTCTTGTCGGGTCTCAGTGGTCCCATCGGGAAGATACTCGATGTGCTCCTCGATCTCCTTATCGGAAGTGGAGAGAGCGTCATATCCATCCCCGAGGACACACTGAGCAATCTCAAAGACGTCTTCGATACCATTCAGCCCTTTCTTGGCATAGTCAGTGACTTCGACCTTGACAGCCCCCTCAAGTCCATCATCAGCGGCCTCATCAGCGAGTTTCCATTCCCTGAGGACTTGAAGAAGTACCTTGAGCCCATACTCAAAGCCCTCTTCAACATGCGAGGGGATTTCAGCAGTATTCTCGGAGTTGTTGGCGAGCTGCTTGAGGGCCTCCTCCCAGAGATAATCCCACAGGAGGTCATGGACTGGCTGGACACAGTTCTGGATCTCGGAGGTGAGTTCTGGAGTCTCGTTGAGGAAGTGATAGCGGGTGGCAAGGGCGCTTTCAACACAATCCTGAGCTATGTCACAGATAACATTCTGAGTGGCCTGCTGAACAAGGTTCTGACTGCCACGTTCGGTCTATCGGCGGGTGATGTCGTAGACTTGGTAAACAAGGCTGTAGCGACAATCAGCTCCATTGTGGACTACTTAGCCAGTTTCGATTTCTCACAATTCGTTGCGGATGTGGGGCAGAAGCTCATTCAGACAGCATTCGGACTTCTCACTGATGTAGTAGGTCAGGACACGCTTGACCGAATCATGGCTATAATCAAGATGGGTGTGTCTGCTCTCGACCTTGTTGACAACTTCGACCAGAACTCACTCATACAGCTCGTCACTAGTCTAGTAGACGAGTTCTTCGGCCCCGGCATAATCACTACTGCGGAAGACTTCGCCCGCGATATGATGGAGGTAGTCAAGAACTACTCAGAGCTGGTTGAAACCAGCATCTCTGAGTTCCAGACAGAGATCATGAGCATCATAAACAATCAGACAAGTGGGATCGCGCAGAACGTGAAGGACGTTGTGCGCGACGGTGTGACTCTCATTGCTGGATTCTTCAATGAAGGCTTCAACCCCGCAGACGTTCCCGACATCTTCGATGTCGTCCAAGGAGCTGTGAATCTTCTTCCTACCATGTCGTACGAGTACACGCTGGCAGATGCAGCAGAGGTGCTGGAGGTGATCAACGGCGCTGTTAAGCCCGTGCTTGGTGTGATTGCCGTGGCCACTGACTCGGACGGTCTGAAGAAGATGGTCAGTCGGACCGTCAGCAGCTTCGAGTCCGAACTCGGATCGATACCAGACGTCTTCACTGACCTCATCAAGTTCGCCGGCGGTAGTGTTCTCTCATCTGTCCCGAACCTTGACTCTGTGCTAGGTACGTTTGGGGAGATTAGCGGCGGAATAATGAACATGATTGGTGCTGTCCGGCATCAGAGCTTCCAGGGCATCATGCAATCCCTCCTGATGGGAGTCGGCTCAATGGTCGGAATGTTCCCATCCTTCGATGATGTGGACATCAGCGCATACCTGAAGCTCCTTCAGGCGTTCTTCCCCGAGTCGTTTGACCTAGACAAGTACAGTCTCAATACGAACCAGATAGTCAACGAGATAGTCAGCATGGCACAGGGCTTGCTGTCAGGTGTCATCGACATCACCATGCTAGAGGACATCCTCAACTTCTTGATGGATATCAAGGGGATATTCACTGATGGCATTCAGTGGTTGCTTGGGAAGGCTTTCGACTGGCTCACTGGTATGATTACGCCGCTGCTAGAGGACCTTGAGAATACGATTAATGGTCTGTTCGGCGGCGCGAACGACCTGTTGGGAAAGGATGGGACTCTGCCTATTGGCCTCGGGGATTGGTCTCTCTTTGAGCTGACCTATGATCTGGGTATTCGTGCCAACTTCAAACTAGACCCAACTCCCTTCTTTGAGTTGCTCAGGGGTGTTATCTTCGAGGGCAGAAACCCATTTGCTCTTAATGACATTGGCGACTTCTTCAAGATCATATTCTCGTTCTTTGAAATCTCACCCCAGTTCTACGCAGAAGTCGGCATAACTGGGTTCGATTCTTCAAAGAATCCATTCATGGACTTCCTGCTGAGCATGCTTGGCTTGGAACTGAGCTTCTCGGGCTCGGCACACTTCGTCCTCAATCTGTTTACATTCCGTGGGGGTGAGTTCGAGTGGGAGGACTTCTTCAACATAGTCGAGTGGGGCCTCTCGCTCGATGTGGGCATGAAGAGGACAATCACCCTACTTGACTTTGTTACAGGCGGCGTTGGCGGTGGTGTGCTTGGAAAGCTCGGCAAATATCTTGGACTCGATTCAATCAGTGTCGACATATGGCTGAACATAGAGCTTGACATAGTCAAGAAGGCTGCGAGTGCTCTGGAGCCAGAGGTGTCAACATTGACCCTTGCTCTCACGCTTGGTGTTGCCATCAACTTGGGCATAGACCTACTGATTGCAGCCGCGAAACTGAAAGGCTCACTTGAGATAATACTGACTTTCTTCCAAGACTTATCATCGTCGTCTCCAATGCACATAGTCCTCCGGCTGATCTTTACGTTGAAACTTACCATCAGGTTCCTGTTCTGGGACTGGGACAGCACGTGGACGTGGGAACCAGGCGGCCCGTGGGACCTGTCACCAGGTAAGGACGACGAGGAAACCAAGAACTCCGGTATTGGGTTCGACAGCGACAATGACGGGCTAGGTGATGACTATGAGGCGACTATACCCGGCCTGAACCCGAATGCCGCTGACACTGATAATGACGGGGCGAGCGACAAGCTCGAGGTTCAGACCATGGGCAGTGACCCAGTCAACCCCGACTCAGACGGCGATGGTCTTCTTGACGGTGAGGAGTGGGATTTGGGCACCAATCCAATGTTTCCGGACTCAGACTGGGATGATCTTTCGGACTACGATGAAGCAAAGCTGTACATGACTGATCCCCTCTGTCAGGATACTGATGGCGACGCTCTCACCGACGCCTACGAAGTGTTCACTGCATGGAATATCAGTACGATCACACCCACGGTGACCGACGTAGTGATTGGCGGTAAATCATACAATGACCACACAGACCCGCTCAACCCTGACACAGATGGCGATGGGTTAATGGACGGAGATGAGGGACCAACTGGGTGCTACTACGGTCTGCCGTCACTCTACAACACAAGCGAGGGCTCACCAATGGATCCGAACCCTCTGATATTCGGCGGCGGCTACACGCATCCGCTCGACAGTGACACGGATGACGATTCATACCTCCAGCTGTACAACGGCGCGATTGACACTCAGGCGCTTATGTTCCTGAAGGACATGAATGACGGAGCCGAGGTAGCTGGTTTTTGGATAATCCTTTACGACTCCGAAGGTGAACCTGAACGCAAACAGGTCTTCACCAATCCATGCAATCCAGACACA
The DNA here is from genome assembly GCA_003345595.1 of Candidatus Thorarchaeota archaeon. GTDB lineage: Archaea > Asgardarchaeota > Thorarchaeia > Thorarchaeales > Thorarchaeaceae > OWC5. Next base: position 4,582 of record PRDI01000035.1, read on the forward strand.
GACGGAGATACAGGTGTGGCTGATAGAACGCCACAGCCAGGAGCTTGGTTGAACTCCGACGGCTATGAGCTCGCACAGACGCCTCCTACAGACCCGACAGACGGTGACACAGATGATGACGGTCTGCTTGATGGTCTCGAGGGTGTCCTCAATCAGAACAGCAACCACACCGATCCTACAGATCCTGACACGGACGATGATGGACTATTCGACATGCAGGAAATGCTTCTGCGATGCGACCCGAGGAGCTCCGATACTGACCTCGACATGGTCAGTGACGGGGAAGAGTTCTATCGCTTCTTCACAAACCCGTTCTTACCCGACTCAGATTTCGACGGACTGAGCGATGGTGAGGAAGTGTACATGTGGCACACCAATCCGTTGGCTGATGATTCAGATGGCGACTATCTGAGTGACGGAGAGGAGGTGTTGGTCTACGGCTCTGACCCGATGGATGAGGACGGGGATAACGATGGCCTGACCGATTATGAAGAGATACTCGTCTTGGGCACAGACCCATTCGACTACGACTCGGACGATGACCAGCTCAGCGATGGCGAAGAGATACTGTACTATGGCTGTGACCCACTTGCGTGGGACACTGATCTGGACTCGATCACGGAACCGAACGAGGCAGGCGACATGACTTGGCCCATGTCAGACTATGACGAGGTGATGACATGGGGCACAAATGTGACGGAGCCTGACAGTGATATGGATGGTCTGTCGGATGGAATAGAGCTGTACCTTGGCTCGGGCCTGATCCCATGGCTCGATCCAATCCCACTCGATCCCCTTTCCAAAGACACTGACGGCGATTGGCTGGCAGATGGTACCGAACTCCACTTGCAGAACGTGAGCGACATAGTATATCCATTCCTGTCTGTGACAGTCGTCCAGAAGTACAATACTTCACCTGTCGAGATGGATACGGACGGCGACACCCTGACAGATTATCAGGAGGTCAACGTGTTCAACACCAACCCCGCCTCCAACGACAGCGACAATGACACTCTTGGAGATTGGTGGGAGATCTGGGTGTACAACACCTCTGCCATAACTAACGACACTGATGGTGACCAATTGTGGGACTTTGAAGAGAACCTAACTGCTTTGTATCCACATGGACCGTGGCCCCCGTCAAGCTGGAATGAGGGAATGACCTCCGAGAACGAAACCCCATGGGGTGAGCCACCACCAGAGCCTGTGTATCCTGCGACGCCAGCAAGCATCGGGTTTCCGAGTGGCTTCGTGATCTCACAGGCCAAATATCAAACCTCAGCGACTGACTGGGACTCCGATAAGGACTGGCTCCCCGACGGGGCCGAGGTCTATATGTACGGGTCTGATCCTATGAACGATGATTCTGACTCCGACGGCATCGTAGACACTTATGAGTTCGACACGGACTTTGATGCTCTTCCGGACGGAATAGAGTTTCGCATGGGTCTCCAGACGTTGCCGAACGGAGGCATCTTCCAGCCAGACTCTGACCTTGATGGTCTGCTTGATGGAGAGGAGTACTTTGTGTACCATACTCATTGTGCGAAGACTGACACTGATGGTGACGGCTATTCTGACGGTCTGGAAGTTGCACTCGGTCTTGATCCCCTCAATTACACTTCAGCAGAGGAGTTCAACCTGAAGCTGGCTGTCGAGCGTGGCACCAAGTCGCTCCGTATCATGACGCCTGCCAATAGTACGAACGTATACCAGAACACTCCCGTGACTGTTGCCAACTTCACGCCGTTTCAGCAGATGTGGTTCAGGTTCGAGAACGGGAGCGGCTGGGGTCAGAATCACACATTGGCCTATAGTCCATCCTCAGGGATGTGGCAGAACACGTCCATTCGTTGGCAGCCGGGCTACTATCAGCTCCAAGTCTTCGGACTGAACAACACAGGTGTGACACATGCCGCAGTGTCATACTACATAGTCCAACCGGGTGATGACCCATTCTGGCGGAACGTGATTATAGCTGGAGCGGCCGCGGTTGGCACGATCTTCGTTGTTGGATTGTTTGACTACAAAACAGGTAAGGTGAGAGCTGTCTTGAGAAGACTTGTCGGACGGGTGAGAACAAAGCCCGGAACAGCTGCATCGGCTCCTAAGGCAGATGAGAGTACCACATCTGAGTCAAGCGCCGCATCTAGGTCAAACACCGAACCGGCGAAAAACGTACGCCGATCAAAGACCAAGAAAGAGGGAGGTGAGTAGAGTGAAGTCGACACTATTTGCGTTCATGATACTGACCGTGATGGTCGTGGGATCTTACTGCATTGTACCGGGTTTGCCCTTCGGCGAATCCGAAACACAGGTGAAAACTGAAGACTCACCTACGATTGAGTCTATTCCTGATGACCTGCTTCCCCTGATCCAGAAGGCCGTGGCAGACGAAAACCCGAACTTCCCTGCCAACTACGACCTGGGCAACATTCTCGGCGACAGGGACAATGACTACCAATTGATCTACGAGCCCTGGCGTTCGAGGGCAGCGATACATGCGGTCGCCTATGATCAAGGGACTGGATTCCTTGCTCTAGCAGGTGGGTATCTTTACGACAATGAGATACATGTGTTCCGCCTGAATGTTGAAACGAACCAGTTCGATAAGGTGTGGGACACTGGCGACAGAGTCTTCGGGAGCGACGTCATGAGTATCGACTTCGGTGA
>PRDI01000036.1 GCA_003345595.1 Candidatus Thorarchaeota archaeon
TCCACGACAAACGGCCGGCCTGAGCCGAGCATAAGTGCATCTATGTCTTCTCGGCCGGCTCCGTGGAACTTGAACCCAGCTCCTTGGGCTAGTGACTGAACAGGAATGCCTACGTACTCAGCTATAGAGTCGGGATATCTCCTGCCCGTGCCTCCACACGACTCGCACCCTCTCCCTCCACAGGCCGTGCAGTCCCATCTGCTCTGTGGAATTCCCCTTACAAGTTTCCGATATCTCCCATAGACGAAGATTGGGTTGATTTGGATGTCCAAGGTGTCACGAATCATATTGTACACAATCACGATATCGGAGTGCTCGAAGTCGGCTTCCTTTCCGAGTGCTTTCTGAACCTGTTTTCCAAGCTCTCTGTTGAAATCAGACTTCAGAGGCTCACCTCGAAGAAGGCTGAAAAGCGCTCTGAGCTCTTCTTCGCGTTCCGCAAGAGTGGGCACTGGAATACAACCAATCAAGAAAGTGGCGAACTCAATATTCTTGGTTGATTCTATGATCCTCTCAGCGATCTCTGATGTTCTTCCAAAGACACTTCTCTCTTCCAATAAGCACAGATGACAGCCTTTGGTTGAAGGTGGGTCTATGCCATTCTTCTTGATGAGTGTTCCCGCCGGGCCAAATGATCCATTACCAGCAAGTTCGGTAAGAATCTTCAACCCCCCCTCTCTATCGCCCGACTTGATCTGCTCGTCCGCCTGCATAGAGAGAAGCAGTTTGATGGAGCGTCCTCTCTCCCGATTTGATGTGTCGGTGCTGAGCCATGCAAACTGACGTCCAAGACACTGGTCACATAGAGGATACTTGCTCAGCATCTGTTCGGCAATATCCAAGAGGTTTCTCTTGTCCGTGTTTCCCAAATGGATACGCTCCTTTTTGGACAGCAGCCCGGGCTGACCACATAAAGATGTTCTTCTAGAACCTGGGGCTGATGTATCGTGCGGCACTTAGCAAAGCGATCATCGTGCGAGGGTTGGCCAAGAGACCCGCGATAGTTGTACCCTGCATGTCCATGTCTCCCTCTCTCTTCACAGTGTCAGTCAGGCTCAGTTCGTCCGCATTCTTTACTAGTGAGTCTAGTCCCCGGTCCGAGAAAGAAGATATCGCCCGTTGAGCGAGATACATCGCTCTCATTTGTCCCAGTAGAAGAGAGCGCCAGCTGGTTTCATAACGTCCCAGAGAACGTGCAGAAGCGTCCCTCTCGGAAACAGCAAGCGCGGCTGTCTTGCCTGCAATCTTGCCACTGATGCCCCCAAATACTACACCTCCCCCGGTGGTTGCTTTTACCATTCCAGCTGCGTCTCCAACAACGACAAGACCGGACATGAACGTCTTCTTAACGGGTAAACCGACGAGGACTGTTCCACCGATTCCCCGCAGCACAGATGCCTTCACCAGCTTTCCACTGATAATGGGATGATGTCGCATGACTGCCTCCAGTCGGGGCTTCGACTTGAAGTCAGATGCAAGGCCGACTCTTGCTCGGCCGTCGCCCAATGGGATAATCCAAGCGAAGAAACCAGGTGCTGTTTGTCTGCCATAGTACATTTCGACTAGATCATCATCAACATCGGCTCCCTGAACCTCGTACTGATATGCAGGGTATTTGCTGGTCCTATGAATCATTGGCAGTCCTACCGACCCTGAAAGCCTACCCTGCACCCCCTCTGCGTCGATAGTCACGATTGCCTTTCTCTGTACCACCGCACCGTCTTCGAGTGTTTCCACTCCAACAACAGACCCATCATGAGTCTTCAAGGCGCGCACCTTGACTCCTGTGATAATAGATGCGTGTGCCTGCACCGCTCGTTCGGCAAGCCACGCATCAAACTTGCGCCTGTCGACGACGACTGCCTCATGACGGCCACGCTCAACCAAGAGCGACCGGCCAGATGGCGCATAGATTCTCGCTGCGCGTACAGTGTTCTGAATTACCTGTTGTGGAGGTTCCAGTCCTAGTATCTTGAGCCCCGACAGACTGAGAAGCCCAGCACAGTGGTCGGGCTCGCCTACCTTTGGGTGTTCCTCGAGCACAGCCACGTCATGCCGTCGAGCTGCAATCGTCCATGCTGTCAGCAACCCTGCTGGCCCGGCGCCAATCACAACTGCATCGTGGTCGAGAGTCTTCATCCGTCTAGACGAGTGAACTGCCACCTTTTTATCTGTCGTTTCACCAGACTGGCCTGTGACTACCGGATGGCGGCCAGCATAGATCAGAGATCGTTCAAATACAAGCAAGTCATTGCAGTGCGAACCGACCTTGACATGAGCAGGGGCAAGATTGCAGTGCAGGTGGCACATGGTGCTGTGAGTGCTGCGGAACGGGCAAGAATGATCCGTCATGAAATATGGAAAGCATGGATGGACGAGGGACAGAAGAAGGTGGCTGTCAAGGTCGGATCCGAGAGTGAGCTTCTTGAGCTGAGACGAGTGGCCGTTGCCAACAGGCTTCCAAACGCTCTGATCCGTGATGCTGGGATGACCGAGCTCCCGCCTGGCACGATAACAGTGTTGGGGATAGGTCCCGGACCTGCGGTCGAAGTTGACAAGGTGACTGGCAGTCTGAAACTGTTGTGAGGGACTCCGAATGCTACCTGCACATCCACTCGAACAGCGGGTGGGTATGGAGTTCTATTGCACCGATTCGCCCGGACTCGGAGGAAGACTCAGAGAGAGGTTTGAAGACTTCATCGTTGAAGAGATAACACCCGAAGGGTCCGTCCTATCATTAGGGGACTGGTCCAGTGAACCAGTTTCAGAAGCACAACTGGCTGCTTCCGTGACAGGTGAACGCTCCAAGTACGTCAAGTTCACACTTCAAAAGATGGGGCTCTCCACGCTTGACGCCGCGGGCATCATTTCCGCTGCTCTGAAAATCCCGCGATACTTGGTCACCTACGCTGGTCTGAAGGATAAGCGCGCCATGACAGTGCAAGCGATGTCAGTGTCAAGACAGGCGTCTGTAGCACTAGGTGGTCTTCGCCTCTCAAGAATCGTGCTGAGAGATTTGGAGTATGTTCGGCGTCCTGTACAAGTGGGCGACCTGTGGGGCAATCGTTTCACTCTGTTGTTGAAGAACATGACAGTTGACTGCAACGCAGGGTGTGAGATGGTAGAGTCGTTCAAGGGGCGCTCGATATTGAACTACTTCGGCATACAACGTTTCGGTGTGACCCAGCCCTCCACACTCTTGGCTGGAAAGGCGCTCATAAAGAGGGACTACGAAAGCGCGGTCCGACGGATAGTCGCAGCAGCAAGCATCTCTGAAGAAGATACGCCCACCAACGTAGGTGAAGGGTCGAGTCCAGACACAGAGATCACGGAGAGCATGCTTGATCGGGTCTCTACCGGCGCAAGATATGAACGAAGCGTCATACAACATCTCATCAAACACCCGGGCGACTACCAGAAAGCAATGACCAGAATTCCGCCACGCATTCTTACGCTTCTGGTCCATTCATATCAGAGCTACCTGTTCAATCGACTCCTTAGTGAGCGCGTGAGGTCCGGTTCCTCAATAGACCAGCCGGAGATTGGGGATTTCATAATCCAGCTGGACGAGACGCACTCAGGACGAGACTCATGGCTGTATACAACTGAGAGGACTCTTGAGGAACGGCGGACAATGGTACGTTCAGGTCGCTATGGTCTCGCAGCGCCGGTACCCGGATACTCCACAAAGCTGCCACCATCAAGGCAATCAGACTACCTCAGAAGTATACTAAGTGCTGAGGGTGTGGCTCTTGTCGACTTCAGGAACCCAGAGTCGAGAGCGCTGGACTCGCCCGGTGGTCTTCATCTTGTTTCAATGGAGCCTTCGAATCTCTGTGCAGAATGCACAGAAAACAGTCTCAGACTACAGTTCAGCCTCAGAAAGGGCTCATATGCCACTGTCTTTCTCCGCGAGCTGATGAAGGGTGATCCCAGGGACTTAATCTAGCGTTTCGGCTGCTTCTGCGTGAAGCTCTTCATCCTTTCCTCGAAAACATCGGATGGTTTCTCCTCTGTCTTCTTGGTTTCCTCCTGATACTGGAAAAGTACCGACTCTCCGACTGCTGCTGACGCGATTAGTCTGAGCTCTTCAAGAGAGTATGGAATCCTAGACTTGTCTTCCGATCGGAGTACGACTATGTTCTCTCTTGTTCTGTCGGGCAGGAAGAGACTGTTGACGCCAAGCTCGACCGCGGGATGTATCAGTTCTTTTACTACGCTGCGCAGGCTTAGTGGGCCCTCGATTATGAGGACTCTTCCAAATGCCTTGCCCATCTCGTCCATGAGTTCCTTCTCAGACAGTAGAAGGTCTCTCCCCTTCTTCTTGACAATCAGGACGAGTCTGTCTGCCACACGCAGCGCCCGCAAAAGACTGAGGTCCCCGATGGCTGGGAACTGTTTCTGACGTTCCAAGAGCCATTTGCAGAAGTCTACATCGAACTGTGTGATCTCACCCTTGTCCAGCTTCTCTTGACAACTGGGGCAGAGCATATCAGACTCAACATCGAATACACAAACCGGCAGACGCATCCACGCAATCCCTCGCCTCTAGAGCGCTAGCGGTGGCCGAGCTCCGAGCGAGATTGTACATCAAAGCATACAGGATTATCGAGCGAGAGTTATGTCTATCGTGGATACGTTCAGGTCGCTACCCTTGTCTGTTTGAACGGCAGTAGTCCCAATCAGGATAGTCTTGACGTGAAGATCGGGGATGAACCTGTGGCGCGTTATCTCTGCGACGTCCACAGCCCTGCTGATCAATCGTCCTCTTGCCTTAATCACAACCTCTGATGCTCCTTTGTTGAAGAGGGTGACGCAGGCCAAGACGTAGCTCATGACGTTTTTCGCGCCAACCAGTATGGTTGATTCGGGCTTGCCTTTGGTAACTGACCTGCTTTCTAACTTCTCCTCTGCCACCCGAAGCATCTCCACCAGCTGTCACTCGTTCAGGCATAGGCGCTAAGCCAAGTGCCTCTAATATTGGTTTCGATTATCATTGTGGCAAACACGAGAATTATGCCATCTGCAGACCAAGGACATTTCCAAGTCCGATTCTCTGGGGGTTAAGGGTTCAGCAGAGGGCAGAAATCATGCACAATAACGCATGTTCCATTTGACAGTCCTGTCGTATGTGATTGCTCAGACAAGCGCCTATCACTACCTTCACGTCTTTCTCCGACAGTAAGGCTGCCCTTCAGCAAGGCTTTTCTTCAATAGGTCTGGCCCTGATGTGGAAGTTCTACGCGATGGCGAAACTGACCTTTCTTGGCTCTTGCAGAGAAATAGGACGTTCGGCTTTCTGTCTAGAGGAACACGGGGAGAGCGTTCTGGTGGATCAAGGTGTCAAGTTTGTTGACAACCCCGTGTTTCCAGACCGTATTTCAGCGACTGGGCTTCAGGGAGTCGCTCTTACTCATGCGCATCTAGATCACTCTGGTGGAATACCACTGATCCTCTCGCGGAATGACGTGTCACTGTTCTGTACTCCAGCCACGCGTGACCTGAGCACTCTACTCGTCGAAGACATGTTTCAGATAGCCAAGGCCCGGCTTCCTTTTGCTCACAAGGACATAGCCCTTGTTCATCGTCGGTGTCAATCAACATCATATGAGGAAACAATCCCTCTGGGTCGAGAGTTTGAGCTCACACTCTTCAATGCGGGTCACATCCCTGGTAGCGCAATGGTTTCGGTTAGAGCAAATGGCAAGAGAATTCTCTTCACAGGTGACTTCAACTCCATCGAAACGCAGCTGAACGCCGGCGCAAGGAAGAACCTGCCAAAGCATGACATAGTCGTGACCGAGAGTACGTATTCTCAGCGACTCAATGCAAAGAGAGAGGAGATTGAGGCCGAGTTCATCCAGTCGGTCCTCGAAGCCCTAGAGCGCGGAGGAACTGTTCTCATTCCTGCGTTCGCTGTAGGACGTAGCCAAGAGATCATGTGCATATTCGAAAAATGTAACCTGCCTCAGAAGTACACGGTCTATGTAGACGGACTGGCCAGAATGGTGAACGAGGTCGTAGCCAAGCATCCCGGATATATAGCGTCACCCCAGTCATTTGAGAGGGCGCTCAAGAGAACAGAGAGTATAGTCAGTGACAAGGACCGCCTACGTGCAGTCAAGAATGGCGGTGTGATCATATCACCCGCAGGGATGCTCAAGGGTGGCCCCTCTCATATGTACTTCAAAATGCTGTATGATGACAGCAAGAGCTCAATAGTCTTGGTAAGCTTCCAGATACCCGGGACTCCCGGTGCAGAACTGCTTGCGAAGAAGAAGATGACAGTGGGCAACAGAACATACGACGTTGCAGCAGATGTCAGATTTCATCACTTGAGCAGTCACTCGGACTCCGCAGGACTGATGGACGTTCTCGAAAAGATACCTGGTGACCCACAGTTCTACTGTGTCCATGGCGAACCTGACTCATGCGATGCACTGGCTAAGAAACTGAATGACATCGGCAGACAGGCACATGTACCTCAGCTGAATGAATCGATTCAGTTCTAGTAGACACTACTCTTCTGCCTTGGGCTTTGCCTCAACGACTTGGCACTTCACCTGCTGGAGGATAGTTTCGGCCTGCTGGGGCTCAACAATCAGTGTGTATAGGTATCTTCCCGTTCGGAGCTTAAGCTTGACCTGATCACTGCTCCTCTTCACGCGACACTCGGTTGCGCTCTCAGTCATCTCAAGGAACTTCGCCACATCAGTTATCTGTCTTGGCATTTGTAGGCCTCTGATTGCATTCTTCTGAGCCGTGACTAGGAGCGACTCGGCTCGCTCCTCCCTTTCAGAGTTTCCCATGGCATTCACATTATAAGAATGTCGGAATGTGATGCTAGACTCATACACACGCCTGAAACCCAGCACATTGTGGCTGACCTGCAATGCTGTCAGTTGCTTTAGGAGTGATTCAGAAACAGGACAGAAACTTCGCCCCATTAGAGTTGTCAACAAGCACTCCAACGTAGTCAGATGAGCGCAATGCCATGTGCTGGGCGAATCCGCGTCCTCTATCATCCGTTGTATGGCCGAACAACCAAGAAGAATCAATGGTGGGCAGGAGGGGATTTTCTACGCACAGGGTGGTCCTGCGCTGTTCTCGAACCCCCGACATAGGCGGGCAGACGCATCGCAGGCAGCTGCCATCCGCCGTGTGAAGGCGGTATCATAACCGGACTAGATCACCTGCCCTTGGCCCGCAGGTCTGTCTGCTGTGTATTTAAGAATGATGGCGGGGTGATGAGGGATCTTGAGTGGGGTATCTCTTTGACACACGATCCATGTCTTCCCACTTGAAACCTAGGGTTTCCATCGCAGATGTCATGGGCAAGCTTCTCGTTCGATGTGGGTTCGTGATAGTCTGCCATCGACTTGGCACATCTCCGTCCCCGTTCCGCCTCTAATCTTCCATCCCGAACCTTGGACTCAAGACATTGATGCATGACGCTGGCTCTCGGGAGCAGGTGGTGTCAATGGCTAGATAACGCCATGCGGACGTTTGCCATGACCGCAATACACGGCGACCCAAGTCATGATCGTATAGACAAGTATGACAAATGCAAGGCCAACGTCCATGGGCAGACATGTATTGGAGTTTCAGTGTCAGAATGCTGGAAACTGCAAAAGGATAGATAGTGCTTCCTATTGCATGGTTTAGTTCCACGCATCACAGGGAAACTATTTCTTCCCACGCCTCTTGGGCCTGAGGTCGTCCGACTTGCACTTCCTGCACTTCTTGGCCTTGAGGGGGTTGGTTGCACCGCAGTAGCGGCACACAGACTTGTACAGCAAATAGTGCTGAGCCAGCCTGCGCTTCTCGATGTCAGATATGGGCATGTCAAGGTCCTCATTAAGTGCTTGACGGACTAGGGTTTCCCGTGAGCCCGCTCAGGCTTCGGAGCGTGGTTGTGTTTTAAAAGTTATGCTCCAAACACAGCACTACTTCAAGGCCTTTCTGAGTAGCTCGGCGACTTGACTGGGCCTCTCTGCAACGGCGACACCTGCATCCTTCAACGCCTTAATCTTCGCTTCTGCCGTTCCCGTACTTCCACTGATGATGGCTCCTGCATGACCCATCCTCTTCCCGGGAGGCGCTGTCCTCCCTGCAATGAAAGCCACCACTGGCAGGTCAAACCCCTTTGAAACGAATGAAGCCGCACGTTCTTCTGCGTCTCCGCCAATCTCGCCCACGAGGACGACTGCTCTTGTTGCCTTGTCGTTCCTGAACAGCTTTAGACCCTCTGTGGGTGTCAGCCCGACACACGGGTCTCCACCCAGCCCAATTGCCGTCGAGATTCCGATCCCGGCTAGCGTCATTCCGGCGGCGATCTCGTAAGTCAGTGTTCCACTACGTGACATGAGCCCTACATTGCCGGGAGAGAACACATGACCGGGCATTATTCCAACCTTCTGTTTCACGATTGGAGTGATTATCCCGGGCGTATTGGGGCCGATGATGGTGATACCCTTCTGGGCTGCCACATGGATGACCCTGATTTCATCCTTCACGGGGAGGTGTTCCGTGATCACTACCACAGGATTGAGGCCCTCTGATATGGCCTCAAGGGCGGCGTCAGCCGCGTAGGCGGCCGGGATGAATATTATTGAGGCTGTTGCATCATGTTCTCGCTTGGCTTCTCTGACTGTGTCGTACACGGGAACACCATTCACATCGGTCCCGCCCTTGCCCGGCGACGTACCCGCAACAACCTTCGTCCCATACTTCAGCATTGAGGCAGTATGGAATGTCCCCTGCGAACCAGTGATGCCCTGCACTATCACTCTTGTCTTCTTATCTACCAAGACCGCCATCTACGATACCTCCTTTGTCAATTGGACGACACGCTCAGCAGCCTCCTCCATGGTCTTCAGGAATGGAATGCCAGCCTTGCTGAGTATCTCCTGCCCCTGCTCCTCATTGGTACCAACCATCCTTATGACTGTGGGAATGCTGAGTCCCTTTTCTTCGCGGGCAGCGACTATGCCCTTGGCGACCTCATCGCATCTGGTTATACCACCCATGATATTGACGAGGACTGCCTTGACCTTTGGATACATCAGCGCAATCTCGATACCTTTCTTGACTCGCTCAGCATCTGCTCCGCCTCCTAAGTCAAGGAATGTGCTAGCCTTTCCTCCGTGCAGGGCCACTGCGTCTAGTGTAGCCATGGTCAATCCTGCACCATTGCAGATGCATGCTATGTCACCATCGAGTTCAACATAGGCCATGTCATGTTCGGCAGCGAGCTTCTCCCTTGCGTTCTGCTCGACGGGCTCTCTTCTCAGTCCGTCTGTCAGCTTCTTGTGACGATACAGGGCACTATCGTCCACGTTGAGTCGCGCGTCCGCAGCTAGCAGTCGTCCTTCCTTTGTGAGGATGAGTGGGTTAATCTCAGTCAATTCAGCATCATAAGAGTCTGCAACACTCCACAGACTGAGAATCATGCTCGTCAGCGTGTTCAGCATCTTGCCCCTGAAACCCATCGCAATGGCCATCTCGCGCGCCTCGTACGTCTGAAACCCTAGCAAGGGATCGACGTACATCTTGACTATCTTCTCAGGGCTCCGAACAGCGAGTTCTTCGATGGACATGCCGCCAGCCGAGCTGCCTATGACCACATATTTGCGTTCAGTCCGATCCACAGTAATTCCAAGGTAGATCTCCTGTTGGATGTCCAGCTTCTCCTCCACGAGTACTGCCTCAACGGGCAAGTCATTGATTCTCATCGCTAGTATCTCTCTTGCCGCGTTCCCAGCTTCGTCTGGAGTGTTGGCGAACTTTATTCCTCCGGCTTTGCCCCTTTTTCCTGCAAACACTTGTGCTTTGACCGCGACTGGTTTGCCAATCTCTCTTGCGCGTGTCTTTGCCTCTTCAGGAGTCTTAGCCACATTTCCCAGCGGCGTTGGCAGATTAAAGGCACGAAAGATATCCTTTGCCTCAAATTCGAGAAGCTTCATGGGTTCCACCACGCACTGAGAAGGCAGAATCAGTCGCCTTCCCGGGCATCAACGGTCCAATGTCATGGAGTAAAAAACTTAGCTGCTCTCCGTGAGCATAGCTGTCAGTTCGCTCTGCAGTCGAAAGATCTCCTTGTGCAATCCGTTTCGTTTGTCCGCTGCCAAGAGCCTGAGAAGAATGGAGTTCACATAGTGTAGCTCCTCAAGAATGTTCTCAACTATGCCTGGCATGTCTTTTTCGCTCCGTATTGCCTGCTCGATGCTGTCTGCCGGAACTGAGTCGATGACCCGTTTGACCAAGTCCTCTGGTAGGTCTGTCCTAGCCACGGTCACACCCACAAGAAGGTCTCTCACTCTGCCACTCCCTCTTGCGACTGCTTTCATCACCTTCTTGGCGTCTCGAACGGGCACTCCAAGAACTGCCACGCTGGCACCCAGATCGGTGCATCTGACGGCCTTTCCGTCGCGTATGATCAGGTCGTCATGCTCCATATCATCAAGCACCCGGAGACCGCGTAGAGCCTGCCCTATCACGGATGCTGCATATGGTCTGGTTTCCTCACTCTTGAGTGCGAATGAACAGAACTTGACTAGATGCTTGCAGAGCCTGTGGTTCCTTATTCCTTGATACTTCCAAGACTCACAGGAACATGACACTCCCTCGGCCGGCCTGAGTGTCACGTAGTGCCATAGCTCTCTTGTGCCGCTATGAATGAGTCCCTCAATTTTGAAGGGAGTGACTGACACAAATTTCACTCTTGAATCGGATATCTCGTCGGCGCGCTTGACCGTAGACCTAGTGGTACGAAGAGAGATGATATCACTGACGGCAGAATCATCAAGGGAAACCATTGATTCGTGGGTGATCCCCTTAGCCCGGTTTGTTGCTGCCCAGTATGTGCGGCTGATGATTGCATACGGGTCATCCGTTACTGCACTCCTTCCACACAGCTGGCTGATGACCAAGTCCTGGATGTTCTCGGGATCGTCCATGCAGCTGTCTACTTCCCCGAGCCTCGGACTGATATTACCATCTCTGTCTTTGGTGAAGAACTTGTCCAAGACTCGCGTACGTTCTGACTCCTTGTCAACAACGACAATCGCGAAAGCCTCATTGTCAACCCCTGCCCTGCCTGCTGACTGCAAGACGTCATTAAGCTGCCACTCAGAAAGCATAGTCAGGTCCTCGGTTCCGACGACGTCTTTGCTGACATCTTTCATGAACACCCCGACCAGAAACACCACAGTCGCCTTGATACCACTGGCGATCGCGAATCTTGTGGGCATGACAACTACCGGCAGAAGCCCCTCCTCCCATGCAGACGACACTTCCCTTCTTTGGGCTCTGGAAACTCCTTCGTGCAGAAAGGCGACACCTCTCAGGACAGCACTTGCAAGGCGAGAGGTCACTTCGCATTTTGAATACTTGTCCCGCACTTGGTTTGAGAGAATCCTGAGGTCATCTTGATGAGAGGGTGTCAATCTGAGGTCAAGGGGTGAGGGCCTGTCCACTCCGGACGTTCCTGTCAAATGAGCTGCTAATTCCTCGCAAGAAGCTATGTCAGGACACAGTATCACTATCTGTCCGCGACGGTAATGCACGAACTCCGTGATGTCTGCCAACGACTCACGCACGCTACTGAATGCCTTCACGCTGAAGATACGCTTCACCTCGGGCTTCGTGTCTTCCACAATGTCTGCATGCAGCCAGAGGCTCAAGTCCTTGAGATCTGCAACAGGCGGGCATGTGGCTATGTACTGTGTCCCTTGACCGTGACCCATTAGATTCACAAGCGTCGTTTCAAGTGTCGCGCCAATACCTGGCTGCCCAATCAAGTCGAGACGCTCGATGATGATACATTGGAGGCCTTCCAGCAACTCAGGATGAACTCTCAGCGCTATGTCAAGGGAACCATAGGTTCCAACCACGACACGCCCGCTCTTCCACTCCTGACTTATGGCAGTACGCCTACGTATGGCCTCAGCTCCCTCAACCCCAAGCCGTCTGCACTTCTGTATCAAAGAGGAGTATCTCTTTTCAGCCTGGTGTGCATTTGGACAGAGAACCAACGCTCTAGCCTTGTAGTCAGTTAGAAGCCTGTTCAGAGCTGCAATCTCTGCTATCTGATACGCCTCATCATAATCATATGTGACAAGCAGCTGGCTTGCGCCTCTGAGCACGCCCTTCTCCAATGTAGCAGTCTGAAATCCTGACAGTTTGACAAGACCTTGTTTCCTGAGAAGCTCCAGCAGACGCGGCGAAGTTTGCTCAAGCTCGAGCTCTCTCAAAGTACTCAATTGGTCTAAGCCCCAAGCGGTCAGATGCGCGAGGAGATGAGAAGTTATCATATCCTATTATCTTTTTGCAAAACAGTCATAAACTCACTTCAGCAGATCTCAGTGGCCGATGCAGGGTGCCGCATGGGCATGAGATCTTTCGGCTGAACAACAAACATTTAATCCGGGTTCCACCCAAGGTGGTGCGCGAGTGGTTGCTATGGAGATTACCAGGTCTGTCAAGTGCAAGGAACTGAAGAAGGCTGATGTTGTAGACTCGACCGGTCGCAAAGTCGGTCACATCGGTGATATGACCTTTGGGTTCAATGGAACACTGAAACTATCGCAGTTCATACTTGCAGGTCCCGCATGGGAGGAGTTCTTGGAGTCAATCAAGGTCCGACCAGACCGCGACCCTGTCTTTGACGCGACACTCATCAAGAAGATGGGAGATAAGGTCTACCTCGACACGACTGCAAACAGTCTGAAGACGACGCTCGACAAGGGTGCCATTGGTCCGGGTGAGCTCCGGTTCTCCAAGCTGGAGAAAATGGACATAGTCGACAAGGACGGCGTGAAGGTAGGCCGGACAATCGATGTCCATTTCGAGAAGGATGGATCCTGTTCTCTGATAGTCGGAGGTGGATTCATAGAGGAGAAGCTCGAAGCTGCGGGAATCAAGGAAGATGTCGACATAATAGTCCCAGGAGAAGTAATATCGACAATAGGTGACAGGGTGAAGCTGCTGGTTTCCAAAGACACGCTTGGAACGACCATGGATGATGCTCTGAAGAAGAGGAAACCAGAAACCAAGAAGGCAAAGGATTCCCGGGCAGTACAACGCGATGTGACCAAGGTTCAGCTGTTCACGCAACGGCCGTTCTAATGTACGAAGTCATATGTAGCGCTGTTGACCGATAGTGATGCTCCATCCTCGCCGAGTCTTGGCTGCCATGCTGGCGCGAAGCCGACAGAACTCTCGTAGGCGAGCAGAACATACCGGGTATTGCGCTCCTAAGACATACAGATAAAAGCAGTATCAGGGGTAGCACCGCGAGTGACTCAACTGAAGGGCGTTACAGTATCAGCCCCCCGATGACCGAGGCATGGAATGGATGGCATTCGTAGCAACTAGAGAATCCGTCTTTGAGATAATACTGAAGGATGGCTTCAAAATCGAACCCGGGTCCACGTTCATCTGTGGCTTTCACGGACTTGGCGAGGTAGGTTTTCTCAGCACAGCTCATCTCACACGAACGCTGAATGCCGAACGGGTGGGCTTCATCAAGAGTGACATGCTACCCTTGTTTGTGTCCATGGAGAATGATCGCCTCGTTCTACCTTTTGAGATATACTCCTATGCTGAGAAGAACATGATCTTCTTTGTCCCACGTTTCCAGCCGCATCAGTCTGAGCAATGGTCATGGATAGACAGGCTGGCAAAGTGGATTATCGATTGCAGATTCTCAGAGATACTCCTACTTGGAGGTCTGGACTCAAGCTTCAAAGAAGACAATGAGGACATGCGGTGCGTTCCTACTACCGCATATAGACCGATGCTGGAAAAGTGGTCAGTACCACTCCTAGAGGAGGGTCTCTTCGTAGCAGGCCCGCTGGCCCTCCTTCTTGCAGAGCTTGAAATGCGGGACGTGCCTGCGATAGGTCTTCTCACTTATGCCACACGCGGACGACCTGACCCAAGGTCTGCAGCGACCATGCTGGGAAGAATCAACCAGGTCTATGACATCAAGGCTGACGTGGACCAGCTCCTTGAAGAGAGCAAGGAGATTGAGCGGCTCGAGAAAATGCGCAAGAGCATCGAGTCTGACGACAGATCATCTGACATGTTTGTCTAGCCGAACCGTCTGATATACCAGCCAACGTCCATCACGTTCTTCGCCACTAGCTCCTTGGGGCTCAGCCTGTGCAGCTTGTCTGTGTCAACAGACATAACTGCAAGTCCGAGGCACTCACCGTTTCCATTCATCACAAGCACGTACTGTCCTCTCTTCAGACCTTGTCCTGTTTCCTTGACGGAGTGCTTCAAGATGCTCTTGCCGTATGTCAACGCTTCTGCTCCCTCTCTAGAAACGACAATCAGGTTCTTGGTTAGACCCACCAGTCGGTCTAGGACCGAGATCGCGAATGTAAACCTGCCCGAAGAGAGGTCACCAACCCATGTCCCTAGAGATTGTGGCGTGAACGGGCCGAAATCATTCTCAAAGTGGTCCATCCAATCCTTTGGCACTAAGTAGAATGACCTCGATGTTTCATGCTCCAGAGTGACGGGCAGCAGGCCCCCAACAAGCTTGTCTGTCACGCCCTCGCCGAAGCCGCCATCAATCTGTTGTTTGGCCAAATCCCAATCATGAGGGTCTGCCAGTTCTGGCTTCAATGTCCTTTCATCTCCATGCACTGTATCCTTCGGGGAGAATTGCTGTCTGGACTGACAGTGCAGGCTGCCTTGGGCACCCCCATACTCAGCCCTCCTTTGTCATCCTGCATATGAAGAAGCCCTCTGTCTTATGCTCATGCGGGAGAAGTCGTCTTGCACGCGCCAAGGATTTGTCAAGCTGAATGCCGAATGGTCGAACATAGCCTTGGCTTCCGAAGTCTATGGCTATGTCATCAATCTTCATCTCTGGTTGTTTCTTGAGGAAGTCATCGATGACAAACTCATTCTCTTCAGGGGCTATCGAGCATGTGGAGTAGACAAGGCTTCCTCCTCCAGCAAGAACCTTGGCAGCTGAGCTGAGCATATCTTGCTGTCTGTCGGCGCAGTACCTGATGTCTGCCATACTCCTACTCGTCTTTCTGCTTGGGTCCAATGGAATGAGTCCTTCTCCAGAGCACGGTGCATCAAGCAGTATTCGATTCGGGTGGAATGGGAGGTGTTCCAGCCTTCTGGCATCTCCTCTCAAGACGAGAGTGTTGTTCACTCCACATCTGAGGATATTGCCTTGAAGACTCCTGATTCGCACCCTGTCCTCATCGATAGAGACTATCATGCCTGAGTTCTCCATCATCTGTGCCATGTGCGTGGTCTTTCCGCCTGGGGCAGCAGCGATATCCATGACCATTTCTCCCGGCTGAGGATTGAGCACTCTGCTGACGGTCATAGATGGCACTCCTTGTATGTAATAGAAACCCAGCATATGCTCAAAGAGAGAACCGGGCGAAATGGAACCGAAATCTGCATAGTACCCCTCCGCAAGCCAAGGGACCCCCTCCAGCACAACACCCTTTGACTGTAGGCGTTTAACTAGGAGATCGATGGGAGTCTTTAGAGTGTTGACTCTGATGGAAGTCCTAATTGGGCGCTCACAGGCCTCAAGGAATCGAAGCGTTTCGGCTTCTCCCCATAGGGCCAAGTAGCGTTCAATCATGTACTGTTGATACCCGAATCTTGCCGCAAGTTCCTTTGCCCTCAGCCGGAGGTCTTTCGTTGTCGTAGTCCCCTAGTCCTCCAAGTTGCCGTAGATGCCACTAGTCAAGAGCTACCCACTCTCAGTCCGTTTCTCGAGCAACGCTCTCAGTTCCTGCAAATCAGGTCCAATGACATGAGGGCCGGGTGTCAATCGGTCTGCTGTGCCCAGATCCTTGAAACCTGAACCGGTGATGGGCACAACAATCCTGTCAGACCTATCAATCAGTCCCTCTTCAAGGAGAGGTTGTAGTCCTGCTAACGCTGCGACGCCGCTGGGTTCGGCGAACACTCCCTCCGTTCTTGCCAGCATCACAAGACAATCTTCTATGGACCTGTCAGACACTTCCACTGCTATCCCCTTTGCGAGTTTCAAGTATCGGAGCGCAGCATCTCCATCCCAGGGATATGGATCGGCGAGGCCGCCTGCGACAGTGTCGTTGGAGTCCCAAGGTCTGATATGCAAGGGATCGCTGTCTTCACGAAATGCTCTGACTATAGGCGCACATCCTTCAGGCTGAACGACCACAGGCTTCGGCAGGTCGTCT
>PRDI01000037.1 GCA_003345595.1 Candidatus Thorarchaeota archaeon
ATGCATTCATCAGGCATACAAGTTCGCCAACGCTTTGTCATTACGATCCGAATGACTTTCGATGCGATTCGGTTTCACATTTCAGGCGGCGATGCCGCCAACATGCAACCCTAGAATGATGCCACGATTGGCACATGCGCTCCAATAGCACATGCGCAGGGATAGCTCTCTGGAAGCCGCGTTTTGAAGCTAGATTCAAGTATGGAACGTCTATGCCCATGGCATCACTCTTAATAGGGGATTGATTCGAGGCGAGTGCAGTCGTGTCAACTGGAGTCAGACTGCCTTGGCGATTGACGACAGATACGAGAGCAGCGTGATAAGCTACCCCACGTTCACTGAGCTCAATGACCTGTTGAGGACGAGCTTCGAGGTTCTGGAGGGCTATATGGAGTACGGAGTGCCCACCTTTGTCGTACGCTGGCTGTCGGGCTCAGTTCCATCGATAAGAGAGCAAGAGATGCAGTTCAACCGCATATACGAACTGTCTGACAATCTCAAGCTCTGGCCGGTAATACGATGGAAGAGCCAGTCGCAGGGTGAGTATATCATAAGATTCGTGCCTGCCCAAAAGGCTTCGAAGTCCGACGTGCGAATAAACTATGCCTTGTTTGTTGCCACGATCGGCACCATAGCCATAGGCGGCTTTATGCAGGCAACCAGTCCTGTATTCCTGACGTTGTTCTATCCCGGTGGCTGGACATTCTTGGATGTGGCGTTTGTCACGGTCACTTTCATCGCTTCTCTGATGGGGATAATCTTCACTCATGAGATGGGCCATTACTTGACTGCCAGAAGAAGGAAAATAGAGTCGACTCCACCATACTTCATCCCCGGTCTTCCACAGCTCGGTGGCACGTTTGGAGCTTTTATTCAGCAGAAGAGCCCGCCCAAGAACAGGCGTGACCTGTTTGACCTAGGCGTCGCCGGTCCTTTGGCGGGATTCGCCATCACACTGATAGTGCTTGTGCTGGGCTTCTTTCTTTCTCTTCCGTTGACGTCTGAACAGATAGCAGCACTTGATACTGCCTACCCTGAAATGACTGGCTCATTAGCAGTTCCGCTAGTCTTCGTTATAATGGAGAGTGTCCTCGGAGGAGAGATACCTGCGGGTGGGACACTCTATCTTCATCCGATTGCCTTCGCTGGATGGGTTGGATGTCTTGTGACGGCGCTGAATCTGTTTCCAGTCAGCCAGCTTGACGGTGGGCATGCATTGAGGTCTCTTGTAGGTAGTAGGGCTCATCGATACATTGGCTGGGGTGCCATTGTCGTCATGGCGCTTCTTGGCTTCTTTACCATGGCGATCCTAGTACTGGTACTCTCGCAAGGTGGCGGACATCCTGGTCCACTGAACGACACTGTGCCAATCTCGACGGCTAGAAAGGCTTTGTTCGTTATTGCCATGATCGTGTTGGCGCTTGCCATCCCGCCCTTGGGACTTGAACTCTTCTAGGCCAGAACAGCGAAAGCTATTGAAGACCGCCATAGCACGGTTGCGGAAGTCTGCTAATCTCGCGGAGGCTAGACGACTGTTTCTCGTCCCAGCGTGTTCAGAAGTGATTGCACGCGCGGTCTCCAGGCCAGATCAAGGGCAACTCATGACTCTCTAAGGGAACCATAGAGAGGGGAATCAGAGCAACTGACTAGTCGTCATCGGACTCGTCATCTTCTTCTTCTACAACGACCTCTCGTCGAGCAGGCTTCTTGGGACGTTCCTCGGGGACGGCCCAGTCTTCACCCTCCGGAATGCGCATCACTCCGAGCTGGAGCAACCGTTCCATCACCTTCTCTGCTGCCTCGTCAATCTGAGGTTCGAACTTTGCGCCAGTGATTACCAGCTTTCCAGAACCGAAGAGCAAAATGACGACCTTCGGATCCCTCATTCTGTATATCAGGCCAGGAAACTGCTCAGGTTCATAGAGTGTGTTCTCAAGCTTCATCGCGGCAAGCTCCAGGTTCAGTTCTGCACCGAGACTTGCACTGGCCACGATGTTTTGCACAACAATGATTGGCTTGCCAGTTATCTCAATGCCTGCCTCTTTGATGTTCTTCACAATCTTGTGGACTGCTCTCTTTGCCTCTTTCTCGCTCTTCGCACCTGTGCACACCATCTTCCCGCTGTTGAAGATCAAGGTGGCCGTCTTCGGTTTCTTCAGCCTGTAGACGAGGCCTGGAAACTGTTCAGGGTCGAACTCGACGTTGGGCATGGTTGCGGCGATCTCGTCGAGATCCAAGCGTTGATTGAGAATCACAGAAGCAACAACGTTCTCGATCTTAGTGTGGGGTTGGGGTCGGGGCATATGCACTGTCCTCTGCTTTATATAGTCAAGTGACTCTCGGCTCGCTTTATATACTTTATAAAGCTGACAGATTGAACCATTCGCCTCAGATATGAGCATCTAGCCAGTCTTGGAGGTCCTCAAGTACCTGCTTTCTTCTTTCCTCTGTTTCATTGTAGACCTCATGCTTGAAACCTTCATACACCTTGAGTGTCTTGTCTTTTGAGCCTTGGAATGCCACAAAGAGTTCCTGCGCGCCCGAGATGATCTCATCATCTCCTCCTTTCTGGATGAGGACGGGTAGTGTCACCTTCTTTGCCGCCTTGGATACACCATTGGCCATCTTCCTCATAGCCTCAAGCATTCCAAGAGTGAACTTCCCCGCGAAGACCATCGGGTCATTCTCATATGCCTTGACCACTTCTTGGTCATGTGAGAGTCGGTCGGCAGGGAAAGGTGCAGTCATGACCTTGGCATGCGAGAATTTGGAGAGGAGCCCTACGAGAATCCGTTTCGTTTGAGTCATGTCTGGATACCTGACTCCGCATCCTGACAGTATGAGCCCATCAAGTGTTTCTTGGTATTGAGCCGCATACCAAGGACCAATCATTGCACCTAGGGAATGGCCGAGCATGAACACAGGTATGTCTGTACCCTCTTTTTCGTGAATCAGGCTGTTCATTCTGAGCGTGGTGCTAATCAAGTCCCGGTACGACCTGACGTATCCCCTTGGTCCTTCGCTCTTGCCGTGACCATAGAGGTCATTCACATAGACTGCATAGCCAGAGGGAACAATCTTCTCCACGACATTCTGATATCTGCCTCCATGTTCCGCATAGCCATGTACGATCTGCAGTACTGCCTTCGGAGGCTCTATGGGCAGCCAATCCTGATAGTATAGCTTCTGGCCGCCGCCAATATCCAGGTGTCCTTCCTGATGGTTCATAGCTTCAACAATCCCAACATTCATTTGTCTTATGCTGTCCGAGGATGAATCATCCCCCAATATCTAGCCTTCGGCGAGCCGCCGGGCTCGACAAAGAGTCAGTCGATGGTGCCGTCTGCAGTCGCCTACTGGGAAATGCTTTTATGCACGCTGCAAGCTCGGCGCCGACAAGGCAAGAGATGGGTAGAAAACGTCTATCTTCAGTTTCCAGAGTGTGACACTGCATGACCTTCGCTAAGAGATCAGTCGCCCTGTTCATTGTACTACTGGTGTTTGCCAGTCCCGCTATTCCAGCTGGTAGTCAAATTCCCGAAGATGTCGGTGTAGTGTTAACTGGCGCTACATCGGTGGTTGCGGCTACAAACCTCGTGGTCACCAATCAAACTATCAACTATAACCTGCAGTTCAATGATGATGATTTTCTTTTCTATGTCTATAATGGAACACTGCCCATTGCCGGGGCCAATGTGACACTCTACAATGCAACAACCCTGTTGAAGTACTCCTCATTGTCCACCGTGGGCGATGGTTCTGCAGTCTTCTATAATGTGCCGCAGTCGCTATACTTCTGGAACGTCACATGGTTTCTTGCTCCGACACTTTTCAAGACTGGTATAATGAGGTCGAACGGACCTGAGGCCTTTGCCACTGTAAGGATCGGCAACTTGGACTGGATGAACAACGATGATGATCTCAATGCTACGGTCGTCGACATTCAAAACAACCCAGCTGCAGGTCTTAACTTCTCAATTCATTACAGGACGAACAACAGCATCTGGTCTCAAGTGGTCTTAGGCACAAGCGGCATCGCCTACTTCTCTGACATTCCCAAAGGGAACTACACTTGGAAGGTATCAGTGATGACTGGGACTTACGCCGGGACTGTCCTTCTCCAGAACAACTTCGTATCAAACGGCACTGCAATCCTAGTCCACCAGACTGTAGGTCCGCTAATCCCAGATGCTCAGTACTACGGCCTTGAAGTATTCACATACTACGAAACGAGCCTCTATCCTATCTCGGGAGCTCTAGTGAATGTGACCTACAAGAACGGCACCGAGTTTGACCATGCAACTACTCCGACGAACGGAACGGTCAGATTCCTACAGCTGCCCGTAGCTTTCATGAACTGGACCGTGACTTTGAATGCCACTGTTCTGGCGACATTCTTTTACAATTTGACTACGGTATCGACAGACATTCGTGACCCTGTCATTGTGAGCCCGGGCGACCAAGACTTCCTTCAGGGAACTGAGAACATAACAATCAACTGGACCGTTTCCGATGAGCACCCACAGGAGATCAAACTATACCTCAACGGCGCTGTCAACAAGACAGTGACATGGGCGACGAGTCCCTACAATTTCACGTACAATGCAACGAAGTTTGGCCTTGGACATTACACAATGCGTTTGGTCGCGAAAGACAAGAACAACAATCAGGCAGAGGACACGATAGTCGTAAGAATCTATGAGAATGTGACCCCAGTTGTATACGGCCCAGAGGACTTGGAGTACTATTTCGCTCAGACTGGTCACAGTCTGCGGTGGAATGTCACGGATGAACACATGGATAAGTATGTCATTCGAAGGAATGACACATCGGTCGCCAGTGGCTCACTCAATCCTGATAGCCCATTTGTGATTATCAGCGTCGACGGACTCACCATCGGAACATACGTGTACTCATTCATGGCGAACGATACCAGCGGAAACCAAGCTACTGACAATGTTACTGTCAGGGTCAAACGAGACGACGTCGCTCCCGTGATATCATACGCTCCTGCAAATGTGTACTATGTGCGTGGCGATCTTAGCATCGTCAGAAACTGGACTGCCACTGATGACTTCAAGTCTGGCTACACCATCACGGTCGATGGCTTCGTCGTTCTTGACGCGCCATGGGTCTCAGAACAGATAAGTTTCGACTTCTCAGGTCTGTCAGAAGGACAGCACTGGGCGGTACTCACGGTCAAGGACCTTGGAAACAACATCGCAAGCTCTGCCGTCATGGTGGTAGTCACGCCGCCCTTGATCTCGATTGTGGCTCTTGCGGTGGGTTCAGTGGTTGGAGCAGTCGTGATTATCGGTCTTGTCGTATGGTTCGTGAAGTACAGATGATGGATGATCGTGTGCGAAGTCCGCTACCCTTTTATTTGACCACACGTTCGCGACCTTAGTCTGACCATGCCAGCATCAGGCGTGATTATCTCGGTGAGCAAGATGAAGTACGTTCACATTCGCGAGGTGCTTGAAGGCAAACACGAAGGAAAGAAGGTCTATCTCCGAGGCTGGGTCCACAGGATCCGGAAGCAGAAGACAATGGTCTTCGTCATCCTTCGTGACCATTCGGGCATCGTCCAATCAGTTGTGAAGAAGGGCAAAGTTGCCGATAGCGCCTATGAAGACGCGGAGAAGATGCTTGTTGAGTCCCTCGTCACAATCGCTGGCACAGTGAATGCAGACGCAAGAGCTGAAGGGGGGTATGAGATACAGGTCGACGATTTCAAGGTGCTTCAGTTCGCAGAAGAGTTTCCCATAAAGGAGGACCAGAGCGTCGAGTTCCTTAACGACTACAGGCATCTATGGTTGAGGGCACGCAAGGTGACATGTATCCTCAAGGTGAGGGATCAGGTATTCTATGCTGCCAGAGAGTACTTGCGGAAGAACGGTTTCTACGAAACCACATCTCCGATGTTTGTGTCTACTCTGGGAGAGGAGGGGGCAGATCTCTTCGAGGTCGATTACTTCGGCAAGAAGGTGTACCTCACGCAGACATCCCAGATGCACCTGGAGCCTCAGGTCATGGCGCTCGAACGCGTGTTCACTATTGCTCCGTCTTTCAGGAGTGAGAAGTCAAGAACCAGAAAGCACCTTACTGAATTCTGGCATCTTGAAGTCGAAGAAGCTTGGTGCGACCACGAATGCAACATGAAGAGGCAAGAGGAGCTGATCAGCCACATTTGCCAATCAGTGGCCAAACATTGCCAAGTGGAGCTCGGCGATCTTGGCGTGGATCCTAGGAAGCTCACGAGCGTAAAGCCCCCGTTCGATAGAATCACCTACACCGAGGCCATCGAAACATGTCAGAAGGCTGGGCTAGACATCAAGTGGGGCGAGGACATCCGCACCGAGGCCGAAGAAATACTGACAGGCAAGAGCGACAGATTCCTCTTCGTTCAATTCTACCCCAAGCCGATAAAGAGCTTCTACATGAAGAACAACGATGCAGACCCGAGGACATACAAGAACGATGATCTCCTTGCACCCGGAGGTTTCGGAGAGATAATCGGCGGCAGTCAACGTGAGGATAGCGAGAAGCTGCTACTTGACAACCTTCGCAGAATAGGGGACGACCCAGCAAAGTACCAGTGGTACATAGAGATCAGAAAGTACGGCAGCGTCGAACACTCAGGATTTGGCGTTGGAATTGATCGGCTTATCACATGGGCGCTCGGACTCGAACACATCAGGGACGCCGTGCCGTTTCCACGGACGGTGAGCCGCGTTTATCCATGACCTGACGAGGCCCACATTGTTCGGTTTGGTTCAGCCGCTTTGGGCAGACTGCTTCCGCTCAATCATCTCGTGCTGGTGCACTCTCACCATATGCCAAGAGAAGACTAGGCCAATGGCGGCAATAAACGCGCCAAGCAGCCAGAGATTGCTTGCCAAGGGATGTTGCAGCCAAGACGTGAAGATGTACATGTTGAGGCACAGAAAGAATACCCCGAAGGTAATGAGAGTAGAGTAAAATGACGACGGCAGCGTGCGTTGGCTCAATCTGTCACCAAGGCTTCCAAGAGCCATGAGTTATAGAGTCTTTCCCTCGACCTGAGGTCCCCACACTGTCAGGCGTTCTGTACCCTGAAATAAAGCTAATCTGTTGTCACGATTGGTCATCTTGGTCTGGTACTGGCCCTTTGCCCTCTTCTTCCTTGGTCTCAAGTGGCTTGACAAGAAGCCCCTCTGATGTCACCTTCAATACCACTCTCTTTCCAAGACCAGCTAGTCTTCTGATGGTTTCAGGTAAAACCATGCGACCTTTTGCATCAATCTCAGTTATCTCTCCGAATATGGTGTGCCTCTGTCCTTCGATAAGACCGTCCCTAATCCTCAACACGCGATCGGCATAGCCTGCAACCTTCGGGTTGTGGGTTACATTGACGACAGTCGTTTGGAACTCACTATTGATTCTCCTGAGGGCGTCCATCACCATCTCAGTGGTTTCAGTGTCGAGTTCACCTG
>PRDI01000038.1 GCA_003345595.1 Candidatus Thorarchaeota archaeon
TCCTTGATCACAAAGTATGCGTTCGTGCCCTGGATGTCAATCAGCTCGCAAATGCTGTCTGTGATGGAGTATCCTTGAATCAGGTAGGGGTTCGATATCGAACCGGCACCCGGAAAGCCATTCTTGCTGAAGTCTGCATCACTCCTTATTGTTATTATGCCGCGAGGAGTATACGAAACAAGCAAGCCCCTCTCGGGGTTCTGAACATCATTCCGGATACCCATGCCAATCTGGCTCATGCCAAGTGGGTAAGGCAACATCAGAAGGCATACAAACAAGACAACTAGCGAGGTACCTCCCCTAGAACTGGACACACGCTTCACCTGCTATCCGGTGTGTGAATTCCGAATGATATAAAACCTTCGAAAACTAATTCGTGAAAATGAAGGCGAAAATGACCCCATTCTGCGTGGCTAACCTTGCCGGGCTCACCTTGCATCGCATCGCTACCATTTGACCAATGGTATTCAAGCCGTGCCAAGTGATTGTCAGAACAAACAGATCTATCACTGCCTAGCGTCACCAAAAACCGTCAAGCATACTCGTTTTAGTTTCTCTCGCACATGTACCTCTTGCATTGGGTCCTTAGACACTGTGCCGGGCCATTCATTGGCTTTCCGAAAGGTTAAATCAACGCATACCCATTCGCAGGCCAACCAAGTCACGCACTGATTCCGTCCAGTCACCCAGTAGACAAAACTTGAGCGCAAATGCTCGAGGCCCCCACCTTTTCCATTAGCAACCGTGTACACATCCCGAGGGAGTACATTCCGATGCCGAACAGAGTGAGGAAACCCTTCATTGCGCTGTCGCTGATGCTTTTTCTTGTGGTTCTGTTGCAGTGTAGCATGTCGCTGACACAAGAGGGACGGATGGGTGGTGCCCTCCCATTCTTGATCCCTGACCAGTCGACGTTTGAGCTGAGTTACGAGCCCATCGAGGATCAGACGCCGCCAGAAACTGTCGTCGAGCTGATTGGAACCGTTGGTGCAGATGGCTGGTTTGTTTCACGACCGACCGTATACCTTGTTTCGACCGATGTCGAGAGTGGCGTCAATGAAACATTCTTCAGTTTCGACGGCGAAACTTGGAATGTGTACTCTGGACCCTTTCTTCTCATGACTCCCGAGGGCTACTCGACACTCTACTACTTCTCCACAGACTTGGCAGGAAACATTGAAACAACCAAGATTAAGACAATTAAGTTGGACACATTGGCGCCCCTTACTATGATGACGCCGGATGGAAATCTGGGATACTTTGGCTGGTATGTATCGCCTGTCACTGTCACTCTGACGGCAATTGATGAAACCTCAGGTGTCGCCTACACAGAATACAGCTTCGACGGAGCCGGGTGGACACCCTATCTTAAGCCGACCGAGATATCCAAGGATGGGTCCAACCTTCTGATGTTCAGGTCAGTAGACATGGCAGGTAATACGGAAGTTGCGGAGTCCGCCGCTATCGCCATTGACAGATCACCGCCCACCACCAATCTAACGCTCTCCGGCTCAAAGGGGTCTGAAGGGTGGTACTTGTCGAATGTCATCGTGACGTTCATACCTGTAGACACGGCATCCGGCGTGGCCGACACAGAGTACAGCTACGATGGAATCACGTGGACTTCTTACTTGGAACCTCTGGTCATCTCAAACGAGGGCGTGAGTACGATCTATTTCTGGTCTGCTGACTTCGCCGGCAACACTGAGGAAACCAAATCTGTTTCAATATCGATTGACAAGACCTCGCCCGAAACGGCTCATGAGTTCGCAGGTGTTTCAGGACTCAGCGGATGGTACGTGACGAATGTCAGCGTCATGCTCACCGCCACAGATGGCGGCTCGGGCGTGTCATACACTGAGTATAGCTTTGACGGCATCAGTTGGTATGGTTACGTTGGTTCGTTTGTCATTAGCTCTGAAGGAGTGTGGACTCTCTACTACAGATCGGTTGATGTCGCAGGCAATGTTGAGATTGCCTCATCTGTGGAAGTGGCAGTTGACAAGTCACCCCCGGAAACGGAGCTGGATACAGAGTCATACTTTGCAGATGGGTTGGTCGTTCTCACAGCAACAGACTCGGTTTCCGGCGTGGCTGACACCTACTGCCGCGTGAATGAAGGAGAGTGGATGAGGTATGTCGAGCCATTCCCGCTCGAACGCGAAGGTAATGCATACGTCATCGACTACTACAGCGTTGACAAAGCCGGCAACCTAGAATCTGCTAAGACCACCACGCTGACATTGGAAGAGCTGAAGGTTATCTCGTTTGTTTCCGACCATCGGTTTTCGCCACGTCATTATCGCCTGCTGGACTCTTTGGACGTGTACTTTGTGAAATCCGGATGGCATGGTTATAGGCTAGTCACGAAAGGGGAACAGTTCTGGTACAACATCGAAGTCACGAACTTGATGTCCGCCAGCATCCTCATGTTCACCATCACTCCCGATCTGCCTTCCCAGTTCCAGATGACACGTCTTGCAGTGTGGGTGGAAATATCACCTGAGCATTTTGCCCTCGCATACGTGTATCTGAACAGAACACACGGATGTCCGCGGGTCATCTGCCCGCACAGAACGCTCCCGGTATCGGTATCATTTGACGGGAACGCGGTAACGGTTGTCAACCTGACAGCTGGCGCCAGAGTGTGGGTGGCCATTGAGATGGACTACGGACTCAGGAATGCGTTCTTCAGGTCGCCCGAGCAATTCACTACCGAAAGCTACACATTCAGTGCCGCGGCGCAGGTCATGGGAGCCTACCACTCCTCCTATAACCTCCCTGTGGTGAATCACGGTGCCAAATGCCATTACATGCATCACTGGTCATGCCATTTTTGGGTTGCAGCCGGACACAGGTATCACTGTTGAAGATCGAGAATGTCTGTGCCATCCCTCATACTCATATGGCAGATGATGCCAATGACACATGAAGCGGCTCGCTGGACATGAAACCCCGGGTGCGGTGAAAACATATCTATGATGATTCTTCAAACGGGACTAGCTGAACCTATGGATATACTCCATCCGCTTCTGCCACTTTGGTTCGAGATAATAGTTCTGTTCTTCGTATGTTGGATTCTCTTTGTTGTTGTGGTACTGCGAATCGTGCGACACTGGTGGAAGTTTCCCGCGCCTGCCTTCTTTGGTGCTCTCTTCAGCGCGCCCCATCGCAAACACATACAGCCCCCGTCAATGATCATAGACGGACTGGGACTCAAATCAGGAATGAAGGTTGTTGAACTGGGATGCGGGCCGGGCACCTACACACTTGACGTTGCCAAGGCGGTGTTGCCGGATGGTGTTGTCTATGCAGTCGACATACAGGAAGGCATGCTCAACCAGCTGAGGAAGAAGATGGAACGCCAGGGCATTGCCAACATAACACCCGTGCTTGCAGACGCCAAGGGTGACATTCCGCTCGAAGACGGCATTGCGGACGCGGCATATGCTGTCACCGTGATTGGCGAGATTTCTGACCCAGTCAGTGCCTTGAAGCAAGTATGCAGACTCCTCAAGGTGGGCGGTCTGTATGCTCAGAGTGAGCTCGTAATCGACCCTGACTTTCCCCTCCGCAGGACCACCATGCGTTGGGCACAGGAAGCGGGCTTGACCTTCAGAAAGGGCCTAGGTGGTGCTCTGCGATATGTGCTAGTGTTCGAGAAGAAAGCGGCATGAATGCGTTTCCTCTCCCTCATAGGGGTATGTTGCCGTGCTTCTTCGGAGGCCTGCTCTGCCTCTTGCTCGCCGGCATCTGTAGTTCGCCTCAGACTAATGCTCAAATCGCATGCGGAGAATCAATCCGTCGAAGCAGCCGAACTCTGCAACTGCACACTCGCCTGCGTGCTTACACTTCGTAGAATCAACCTGTGAAGAGCCAGCTCAAGCTGAGTCGCGGGCTAAGTTTCCTTGGGAAGGCTCGTCTTGACTCCAGTGTCTATGCCACTTTCCGGAAGCTCGTGGCCAGTAGCCCCAGACTCGAAAGGCATGATGGATTCAACCCCGTCATCTAGTGGGCTCCGTATGCGGTCTACAATCAGACCGAGTGTCCGGTCATCTGCCAACTGCCACAGAACCTCACTTTTTCTGTCGCACGGTAGCTCATATGTCGTGACGCCAGATAGGCTCTGTGAAAAAAGGGGTCGAACAGAGAACCACGTCACCAAGACTGGCATGCAAGATATCACCGGGTGTCCTCAGCTTGGCAGAGCCCTTAGCGGCCGGGCCATCTACTGCTATATCTGAATCACCTGCTTGACATGACCTGCACGAAGATACCAACACATAGGCCCAAGGCTCCCTAGAGGACTCTTTGGCCAATCAGATGTCGCCGTAGATAGTATCAATCATCTCTGCAGCCTCCAAGTCTATTCCAGAAATCAGTGACCCCATGTTCTTAAGTGAAGCACTACACCATGATGGACTATGTGGACTTCTACGTGAGGTACAAGACCACGTACGGTTCATGGACTACTTATAGCAGGAAGGGGAGGGACTACACACCAGACACAGGTGGCAAGTACTATGCCACATGGACGTACCCGTCGGGTTACAGTCGATTGGAGGTCAAGGTGATGGCCTACGAGTCAAGCGGCCTTTGGCTGGGGACTGACTACCAGTCATGTGAGATAGGAGGTGGGCCGCCACCTGAATGATGCCTATGTGAGGCGGGAGTTTCGCAGGCCGTATCTGTTCTTTGCGCTGCTCTGTGTAGCAACTGTTCTCATACAGACAGGTATCGTACCAGTGGTTTCACTTAGTGCATCTCAGGCATCCGGCACCACATGGGAACTGCTTGAGTCTAACTACCCAGATGCCCTGTTTGTGGATGTAGCGTTTGTCAACTCCACCCACGGCTGGATTGTTGGACAGGAGAGCGAGAGCCTGTCTTCCGACCTAGTTGTCCTGCACACAGCTGACGGCGGTGACTCATGGCAGCTGCAGTATCGCCATTCGCAAGGATTGGTCAACACTATAGATGTCATTGACGAGCAGACGGCATGGGTTGATGGGAATGAACGCGTGCTCTATACGCTCGATGGCGGCAAGACATGGAACGAGAGTGACGTGGAAGGAGCAGTTGGAGGGCTCTCCACTGTGAAGTTCATCAATCGCACCCATGGTTGGACAGCAAACAGGTATGTCCTCTACAGGACCACCGATGGCGGGCAGTCGTGGCAGCCCGTCCCGGGGTGGACGTTCGATGATCGTCCCCGAGACATGGTGGCGCTTTCACCCCTTGACATCTGGGCATGTGGCTACTCTGGGACCTATCACAGCACTGACGGTGGCCAAACGTGGGCAAAGATGTTCAATCTGGGTGGTTGGGCCATGTCCTTCGTGAGCAATACTGAGGCTTGGCTTGTGGATGACGACTGGCTTGCTCACATGACGAATGGAGAGAATTGGACCGAACTGACAGTACCGGGGGGCATTCCATGGTTCCGTCTGATGGGCCCCTACCTGACAGACATCCAGTTTGTCGACGAGGACCACGGGTGGATCGTAGGCATCGAAACACCAGTCATGTATACTCCTGACGGCGGAGCGAACTGGTACAGGCAGAGCGTGCCCCCGATAGTGGATGACACAGACCCACGGATTATGGCGATAGACTGTATCAACGTGACCCATGGCTGGGCAGTTGGATCGAATGGCGTCATAATGAGGACTACTAGTGCGGACAGCCTTGGAGTGCGTCTCTGGGGAGGGTCTGCAGACCCGCTGTTTCTGTCGGTCATCGGGGCTGTGGCAGTAGTCATCGTAGGAGGAGTCTTCGTCATTTGCCGCCGCAGAAAGAGGCCTGTCGCAAGCTTGCCTCAAAAAGGGCCTGACGAAAGAACCAGCCCACCTGCGCTGGCATGATCGCGACAGCAGTGAAACCACGAGTCTCTCACCGGGTTCGGCAACAGTTTCCTGCCCGCTCGAGTCTTCGCGCCATTAGGATGTTCAATGCTGATATCGCGGAAAGGCACAATTGGTAACCATCCGTTTGCTCTGTTAGCAATGAAACCTTTGCATTGAGGGGTTGACGACAGCAGCCTCGAGTCTGTGGGCGATTCTGATGGAAGACAACGTAGACAGGGTGGAGATGTAGACATCAATCTTCGGCGAGGTGCGTGACCCACCACCAAAGGATTCAAGGTATATAGGTCGCGCGCAGATGGCGCACTGGCTGAACCTGCCCGACCTGCTGGGTATATTAAGTAGTCATCATCTGTACTATGCTTTTCAATGCGATACTCGGATGGCCAAGTGGGACCCTGCCGTGGGTGATGTGGTGGTTCATGGAATCAGGGCGGGTACCTCAGTCCTTGCCTCCTCATTCCACCTCAGACTCTCTACGCAGAATCCATCAGACATGCTCTGTGAGGCAATCACCTCACGGTACACTCAAGATGATAGAACTGTAGACTAGTCCGAGAAAACGGCTTGACACGTCATGGAGATTGAAGTGGCATGTGGCACCAGTCCCATGATGAGAGAGACTCATGGGTCTAATCTGTCCAACTCTTCCCCTGAGTGTTCTGAGAACACTCGCGCTCCAATCGACACGAAGCGCTGGCACCCAGTCAAGCAAGGAATTCCAGCAAGCCAATCCGAGGGGGAGGTGCACACAGTCGCTAGGGGACTACGGACGCCTTCGAGAGCGGACAATCACGGCCATTGCCACTGTCACACTGACACCAGCTGCTGCAACAATCATAGCGGCTTCCCTGCCAAATGGGAACCCATCAGTCGTGTCGTTGCCAATCCACGAAACCGAAGTTGTACTCGGAGGTATTGTATATGTTCCAAGAGTTCCATTTGGGTAGTGGTCGACGCTACCAGCCGTGCCAGGTATGAGATAGACGGCACCCGGCGTCATGTCGTCCCAGAAGTTACCACACCGGGCGCCGTCATCCCAAGTGTTGCCAGAACCAGAATCAACGGCGTTCCTGCCGTTCCTGCAGATGGTGTTCCAGTAGATGTGATGCCCATTTCCAGTCACGCTAATGCCAGTTCCCTCATTATCACAGACCGTATTGTTCAGGACATGTGCCTGACTTGAAGGGTCCT
>PRDI01000039.1 GCA_003345595.1 Candidatus Thorarchaeota archaeon
CGGCGGGTACATCCCCGGCTTGACTGGCAATGCTTTGTCTGATTTGGAGTGGAGAACTGGCATCTCTGCAGTGACTGGTATAGCGTGGGCGGACGTCATAGTGCACGCTAGAACTGCGGTCTTCGCTGCCGTCGTGACATTCGAGCTCCTCTTTGTCTGGAACTGTAGAAACGAGCATGGGCCCGTCTGGAGAACGAGCTTAGCTGGAACGAAGTACCTGTTCGCAGCGGTAATGGCTTCCGTCGTGCTGACACTGGCGACAATCTATCTGCCTTTCGCGCAGCCACTGTTCGAAACCATGTCCCTGAACCTAGAGGATTGGATGGTCATACTGGTGACTTCTCTGCCTGCTCTCTTGATCCCTCCGCACATCATCTTTGGGCACTGGCGGAGCGAGCGCAATAGCTAGGGGTCGATAGCATCATAAGGACGGCATCTTCTACAGTGACTGAGAAGATGGCCCCAACAGAGATAATTCCGGGAGTCTACGCCATAAAGGGTAGGTTCGCAGGTGAGTTCGGTTTCATATCGAGCTACTTGGTCATGGAAGGGGAGGAGGGTCTTGTAATAGATCCGGGAACAGCGGGAGATCCAGGCGAGGAAATCGTCAAAGGAATGGTCGGTCTTGGCCTGAACCCCAAGAAGTCTCTCATTGGTATACTATGTACTCATGGTCATCCTGATCATGTCGGTGGTGCTGGCCGGCTGCGCAGAGTCACTGGTGCGCAGATTATGATTCATGGCGGGGACGTGGATCTTTTGGAGGATCCTCGCCTCTTCATCAAGCACAGGTTGAGGCTCGACGCTGCTGAGAGGCTCGCAATGAAGATGGACAGAAGTCCTCTCCGGGTCAACTACACAGGGACAAAGCCTGACAGGATACTCCGGCAGGGGGATGAGATCAAGATTGGCCGGGTAGTCTTGAAAGTCATACATACTGGGGGTCACTCAGCCGGGCACTGTATGTTTTTGGACGCAGACAGGAAGATCTTGTTCTCTGGCGACGAGCTGAATAACCTCCCGGATGATTCGCGGAAGTTCTATGTTGATCTCACTGGAAGCCTAACTGCGAAGCTGGCTGCAATAGACGAGATTGCTTCGCATGACATCGAGTATTTGCTACCTGCACATGACATTCCACACATTGGGCATGATGCACGACTCCAAATTCAGGACGTACGAGATGGTGTCACACATTTCTTGGATGCTGTGCTTGAACACGTTTCCCTAAGGGGTGAGATTGACATCGAGCAGCTCGCGTTCGACATAAGGCAGAGCCGGGCTGTTCCTGTACCGGAAGAACTAGCTCCTCTGCTTCCAACTACGCTAGAAGTAGCACTGCATGACCTAGAGAAGGCTGGTCTTGTCAAGGCCGACACCCACGGTATATGGAAGAGGATCTAGGGCGTCGCCCTACAACCGAGCTACATTCAAAAGGTCTCCCCACTGTTTGGACTGTTGGACACGCCACCGAACGACCAAGGCCTGTTTCGATTGCAGGCCAACACAAGCGGTGGCTCAGAACTGGAGGTAGAGTCATGTCTTCGATTGGCAAGGCCAAGGCCGCCGTTCCCAGCACTGTCGAAGCCATTCGGATGGCGTCAGTTTCAGTGTTAGGTTCTACAACTACTCGCGGTTTGCCCGTCGGTGCAGCTGTCGGGCTAGGCAGCATGATGGAGGAGAACTCTGAGACTGTGGCTATGAATGTCGCACCGCTGGTGTTCTCTGTGCGCGACTCGCTGAGAGAATCCGAGGGCCTTGAGCTTCTGTCAGTGATATGGGACCTAGATCGAACACCAAGTTCTGAGATTCTGCCTGAGCAGCTAGTTGTGGCAGGAAGTTCTGTTGGTGAAGCAAGTTCTCATGCGTGTATGCTGACTTGGGAAAAGGGTGTTGTGGATCCCTTCAAAGTGGACGCCAACATCAGGAAACTGACGAGGAAGATGGCGGACATAGAGGTTGCCGTCCTAAGCAGTGGCCTTGACTACGACCGCGAGGGACTAGCAGTCCTTCGACACTTCGCTGACAGGTTCAACAGAGTAATGTTTGTAGACATGTTGGACCGCCAGTTTCAGAGTTCATATACGACCACGAGTGTCAAACCGGACGATATCGATTTCGAGGCTGTCGTGAAGGCGAAGTGCCGCAAGGACTTCAGCACAATGCCTCCTGGTCTAAGGGTCCTCAAGCCTCGGGAACTCCAAATGGTCCTTCCAAAAGCGGAGCCTGGTGTACTCAGCGAACATTTCAAGCATCGCATCATGACTCCGAATGCCATTGAGACCCTTGTCACCCGGATTCCCGAGGTAGGCAGAACGATACTCGGTGAGCTGAATGCGTATGCATACAGTAGTGAGGAAGTCGGCATCGCGACAACAGTCATCGGGGCACTTGTTGAGTATATTGGCCGAGATAGAATCAGAGCCAGTGAGCTCGATAAAGCAATCGAGCAAGGGAACAACTTCTCCGACATGGTTGCAAAGACTGTTGACGTCTTGAGTGAAGCGGTAGAACAGCACATCTCTTCTGGCGCGGCGCTATTGCCCACGGGTCATAAAGACGCACTCGTCAGCATAGCCGCGGCCAAGACCAAGAAACTGACGGGTCGCGGTGGCGAAGTCGCTCTAAATATGCTGACTCGATTCCTGGATCAGATGATGGACACTGTCGAACGTGCTATCCCTGAAGGCGAAGAAACTAGGGCATGGCAGCTTAAAGGGGCTTTGAGATACTTTGTCGCATATGCGAGGAAGGTTGCTTACTATTTCGCTGAGGAGTTTCGAAGATTCCTAGTCATTACGTTGTCGCGAAAGACAGTTCTCAGTACGATTGTCGCATTTCGCCAAGAACTGACCGGTCGTTTTACTAGCCCTACTGATCTCATGTTGTTTCAGAAGTTCATCGCTGAACTCTACTCGATGTTGAATGCCGCTTTTGATAAAGCGACGTTCGAGGGCGTGAGGATGAAGACGCCTACACAGCTCATGGACGTCGCCATAGATGCCATGATAGAGGGCTTCGACAGTCTCGATGTGTCGGACTTGATATCATTCAGTGACACAGCACAGATTGCCAGATTGGAAGTCACGAGCAGACACACTGTTCGGGCGGCGGGTCAGGAAGGGGCACTGGACTCAGAAGGCAAGGCCCTGATGGACAAGCTCTCCACTCTGGAAGGGCTCGTCGGTGACATATCACCGAATATCGCTGGGACGGTCCTCGCTAGGCCCTTCATCAGCCAGGTTCTTGATGCGGTGGACGCGGGGGGTGCTGACCTGAAGGGCGAGTTGATCAGGGCGGTCGATTCGCTTGGCGAGAAGTCCCCTGAATGGAGGGTGGAGGCACTACATCTGGTCAATGAAGCGTTCAGTGGAGTTCAAGACGCATCTGACTATCGCTCCAATTTACTTGCCTTCGCCCGCTATGTTCATGAGAACATTGGACTACGAATGTCGTCCCAGTCAATACTGGATAGAGTGAGGTCAGAGGCAGATCATCTTCAGAAGGCGCATGAGCAGGAATTGAAGCGATGGGAACAAATCTGCCTGCAGATTGAGGAAGAAAACAAAGCCATCCGACAGCACAATGAAAAACGACAGAGACTTCTCGAGCAGGCAAAGGTTGACTATGTGCGAGAGTCCGCTGAATACGATGCTGCTCTGAAACAGGTCGAACCCAAGCCGGCACTTGCTGAACAGACTATGCCGCCACAAGCTGAGGGCTCCACTGTTTCTGTGACACCTCCCGAGCCCCTTCAAAGCCGTCTTCGAGGAATTGATCTTGAACTTCCACTACTCGTGGCCAAACCACTTCCGGTCAAACCGGAGCCCTCCGGGGATCTCATCATCAGCGTTGAGCTGCGAGATCTATTGGCAGCCAAGCTTGACGAGATGGGAAAGAGAGAGCACGAATTGGAGAAGCTGATTTCACAACACCTGCAAGGGCTTAAGGCTGAGCGCGCGCGGGCCACAGGCGAGTCGAGTGTCAGCATCAATGAAGAGTTTCTCGAGTATCTGATGAATTCAACAATAAGAAGCCTCGGCAGACTGCTGCCTCGTGCGACACGGGTCTATTTGACGGACCCGGAGTTTCCGGGCCTAGTCTACTTGGTGACCTACGATTATCATGACGACGAGATGACTGTTCGCTTGGGCAACAACTTCCTGAGGTGATCATGTGTCAAGTGCTTGGATTCTAAGGACACGACAGATGAGTGAGGCAGGCAAAGAGATACTCTTGAGAGAAGCATTGGCCACGCACATGCGGAGTCCACGTGATAGGCAAATGGTTAGCGCGATTCTTGCAGATCGTCGACTGCTTGAGGATCTTCTCTCTTTCTTCTCTGCATTCTACCTTGTGAACTACCAAGATGTCCACATCAGTCAAGGCAAGACTGGTAGACAGTTGACAATCGAACAGAAGAGTGACACGGAGCAAGAGTCCCGGCGACTTCTGGAACTGGAGGTCAGGCAGATTCTCGGTAACAAGCAGAGGGAGGAACTCGACCGGGCCAGACTTGTCAGCGAGTTCTCAATTGCGCTCTGCGACATCGTAGATGACGCCAATGCTTCGGAACCGCAGACAGTGAAGAGAGTCGTAGGTCAGCTGAAAAGCTACTTGAGCAAGCTGCCTCGCGAGTATGCCGGAAATCATGATGTTGACTTCGTCAACGAGGTGACGGGCTGGGGCTCGTTGTGGAGGAGTGACATCTATGCCAAGGCGTCCGGCCTGAAGGAGTCGTTAATGTCACTAAGGGATGAGCTTCTCAGAGAGCATGAGGAAGAGGTGCCGGAAACCTCTATCCTGAAGCGCGGAAGTGCACGTCTACTCGGAAGACCCACCTGCCTTGCTGCACGGCTTATGATGTCTGGCGTGACTGATCAGACCTGGGACGAAGTCGCTATTGCCGCGATTGGCAACTTGCCGAAAGGTCGAAACAGACAGACTCTGAAACGTGCGCACGAGCTCAGAGTTGCGATTCTTGATGTGATTGAGGGGGATATCGACACACCTACAACCATCGGCGACTTTGAGAGTCGGATCGCGGATGTGGTGGCTAGAAAACTAGCAGTGGAATTCGAGAAGAACCCTACTGACTCGTTCACTCTATTGGGATACTTGCTGGGACTGAACCCCGAGGACATACGGCTTTCGCTACAACCGAAAGGTATTGCGTCGCCCGCAGACCTTGCGGTTGCACTGAGTGCGTCTTTTGGCAGGGCAACAGCTAGCAAGGCTGCCGACCGAGTGTCTAGGGAGGACTTAGAAGACTTAACGAGGTCGCTAAAGACTCTAGAGAAGATAGAGCAGACACTCGAACGACCTGTGAAGGGTGCGCTCCGCTCGCGGGGCCTAAGAGGAGCCGAGCTTGACAAGATAACACTCCAACTCCTAACAAAGGATCGTAGTAGTCTAATCGGTATAGAGGTCGAAGTGGTGGAGGAACTGAAGAAGAGAGTCCGCCTGCCGCCACCGGATGAAATCAAGCGACTGATCCAAGCAAGGGAGTCCTTGCAGGAAACGGGAGCGACTGTGGCGGGGGCCGCTTCTGCGCATGAAATGGACCAACAGCTGAAACAGGAGGAAACTATCGCCTCTCTCAAGCTGGACGTCGTCTGGCATCTTATGATAGGCTTGTTCACGAATCTAGCGAGAGTCGTAGAAACTTATGTGAGATCGAGGCAAGATCTGATGCGAACAAAAGCACTCCTGAAGAGTATCTACGAGAAAACAGAGCCAGAGCTGCAGTACCTACGCGAGGAGATACTGGTAGACTTAACGGCAAACAGAGTCAAGGAGCTCAAGTGTGTGCATCCCGAGCTCGACACCCCAGCAATCTCTGCTTGGTTGCATGCGCGCTTATCAGGCTCAGATATGACTTTCGCTGGATCCGACTTGGAATCGACACCGAGTCCAGTCTTCGAGGGGATTGCTGAAACGTCTCTTGGACTGAGCGGCCTGGAATGCGACAATTATGCTGTGGCCTTTGACCTGATGAGTCGGTTCCTCAAGCAGGAGCGTGCGCAAAAACTGGTTAAGGAAGAGGCCGCGATTCAGGCACAACTTGAGGAGCAGAGGATTGCTGACAGCAAGAAGAAGGCACTGGATCCTCTCCTATTCATTTACACAAAGGCCCACACTGTTTTCAGGGCGATAGGCCGCCTCGGCACCAAGGGACTCGAGTGGACTCCCGTTGACGATGCAAAGTGTGCGAATCTTCTGTCGTACTACGTGAGAGTGAACCGGGGAAGGCTCATATGTTCAGTCTGCGGAGAAACGCCCAAAGAAGGAGTCTGTCCTACTCATGGCAAGTCTGACATGACCACAAGCAATGACATGGACAATCTGGCTGTATTCGTGATGCGGGCTCTAACTGACATTAAGAGCGGCCTCATTGGCCCGACCTCCGAGGCAATGTCTTGGGAGAAGACAAAAGCAATCGTTCAGCGAGAGGTTTCGCTTCTGAGACAGAGGGG
Organism: Candidatus Thorarchaeota archaeon; assembly: GCA_003345595.1. GTDB lineage: Archaea > Asgardarchaeota > Thorarchaeia > Thorarchaeales > Thorarchaeaceae > OWC5. Next base: position 6,477 of record PRDI01000039.1, read on the forward strand.
AAAGCTCACGGCCAAGACGAATGTGAGAGAGCTTCTGCCTGGCGAGCTGAACAACATCGTCGGACCTGCAATAGCCGTGGTGGTTGGCAAGTACTTCAACGAGTCACTCGAATACGCTGCGCGAAGGGAAGACCTTGCTTGAATCGTGGCAGTAGTCATTCGTCATGGTTCATCCACTACGCAGTCTGAGATCCATTCAAGGTACTTTCTCGAGCCCCATTCTATGGGCACCACAACGAGTTCAGGTAATTCGTAAGGATGCACTTTCTCCATGGCGTCATGAAGTGCCTCCTGTAGTCTCTTCTCAGTCTTCATGATAAGAATCACCTCGTTATCGTTACGTATCTCTCCCTTCCAACGATATATGCTGGTAACGTTGTGAACTATGTTGACACAGGCACAGAGCTTGTCTTCCACGAGCTTGGACGCGATTCCTTCTGCTTTGCTCTCGGGGCAGGCAGTCAGGGCGACGATGTAGCGGCTCATTGTATGGATATCCGGAAGCTGAGATTTATAAACGAACGTCTAGACCCGCCTCACCAATCTGGTGAGTCAGTATGCCGAGGAAGTTTGTTCCCAAAGGAGTGATGCCTGCCCTCGTTACTCCGTTTACAAAGGACGGTGATATTATGGAGGACAGCTTCCGTCAGATCATAGATTACACAATCAGTAAGGGTGCCACAGGCGTTGTGCCTGCTGGTACAACTGGTGAGTTTGTCTACATGCGAACGGAGGAGCGCAAGAAGCTACTGAAGCTGACAGTCGAGTTTGTCGATGGTCGTGTACCTGTGATTGCAGGCACAGGCCAGAACAGCACAAAGGGGACAATCGCTCTAACGAAATACGCAGCAGAGGTTGGATGTGATGCGGCTCTTGTGGTTTCTCCCTTCTACTTGAGGCCGAGCGACAAGGGCTATTTCGAGCATTTCACAGCTGTTGCCAACCAGGGAAACCTTCCGGTCATACTCTACAACATCCCCCAGTGCACCTTGGGAGTCCTTCAACCAAACATCGTAGAAGACCTTGCAGATAACGACAATATTGTGGGTATAAAGGATAGCAGTGGTAACATGGGCTATACTCTCGAGCTCATCCAGAAGCTCAAGGACCGTATGCCGGTAATCATAGGACATGACGAGTGTTTTCTCCCGGCAGTGGCAGCAGGGGTGAGAGCTGCAATCATGGCTTCTGCCAACATCATGCCTCACCTATGGCTCGATACTATGAAGAAGGTACAGAAGGGCGACATTGAGGGGGCCGCCAGACTCCAGCTTTCAATGCAGACTCTGGCTCGCATAGTGACAAGGTACGGCGGTGCTCCGCCCGTCAAGGCGGCACTTAAGATGATGGGGATTGATGCTGGGAAATCCCGCATGCCTCTCAACTCAGGAGGAACACTCACTCCGGAGCTCAAGGACGAAATACGAGTAGAACTTGAGAAGCTCGGATTAATCAAGGGTGTCAAGCACACGCCGCCATCCAAGGACACTGACGTTGTTCCGTTTCTCGCTGACGTTGGAGTCACCGCTGATCACCACGGTGGCATGAGGTTTGGGCGGGGTTCGAATCAGACCGTCGCTGCCAGCATAGTCAGCGGACCCAAGACCGGACCACTCGGTGCGGCCTTCGTTCAGTTATTGTCCACGCCCAGAGTTGGACATGAGGCCTTGAGTGTAATCCTGGAGCCCAACCTTGCAGTGCGACCGACAAGCATCATGTTGCCTGTTAGGAAAATACAGTCTCTGCGTCAGGCATCACTGTTCTACGGTCCGGTGCAGTCTGGAGCGGCCAAGGCCGTAGTTGCTCATCTTCGTGCGGCGAGGATACCTCAGGCTGCCATCAATGATGAGGTCGTGGTTATGGCCCTTGACGTCGATTTGGACGCGATTGACCGGCGAGCAATCACTGCCGCAACTGAGAATGCAGTGTCAGCTGCGCTAAGTCAGATATGGAGGTGATACTGGTGTCACGGACTTCTTGGCGATTCAAAGGTGTATACCCCGCACTGGTAACACCGTTCGATGAGAGTGGGGTCAATGAACAACAGTACCGCACTCTGATAGACCACGTGATCAAAGCCGGGGCCACTGGCATTGTCCCATGTGGCTCGACAGGCGAGTTCACAAACATGAGCTTTGAGGAACGTATAGAGGCTCTCCGTATCGCATGTGAAACAGCGAAGGGACGTGTACCTGTCCTCGCTGGAACAGGAGCCGCCTACACGAACGATGCCGTCAAGCTCACTCGAAAGGCTGCAGAACTTGGTGCATCTGCGGCCCTCGTCATTTCACCTTACTTCTTGAAGCCATCCACCAAGGAGATCTACGAGCACTTTGAGAAGGTCGCTGGCTCTAGTGAACTGCCAATCTTCCTCTACAACTATCCGCAGGTCACCGGAGTCAATCTCGACTGGTGGTTGGTTGATGGTCTTCGTGAGATTGACGGTATTATCGGAATGAAAGACTCGAGCGGCAACATGGTCAATCTCACGAACATTCTCGTCCGTCGACCAGAGGAGTTTCAGATTGTCGTTGGCCACGACGAGATTGCGCTGCCTGCACTGGCAGCAGGTTGTGACGGAGCCGTGCTGGCGAGCGCGAATGTCTTCTTGGATCGCTACTTGAGAATAATGACCGATCTCTCTCAGGGCGATTTAAAGGAGGCGAGGCTCATTCAACGCAGCATACAGCGGACAGTCAGGATTCTCATCAAGGGTGGAGGCCTTGCTGTCAAGGCAGCTCTCAACATGATGGGAATTCCCGTTGGCAAGGCGCGAATGCCTTTGATGGACGGTGACCTGCTGGGTTATGATGAGATTGATGAGCTGAGAGCTCTCCTCGAAGACCTTCAACTCATACCGCGTGGTCCCGTGACGTTCAAGATGGGCAACCGCTCTCTAGTGGCCGAGGCATATCCCAAGGCCGTGGGAATGACAAGAGATGTTATCGATGATTTGACACTTCTTCATGGAGAATCTTTGTGCGGTGAAGCGCTTGAAGTAGCTCATGTCGACCTCGTAATGGGTCTGAAGGATGGGCCACTCCAGGCCGCGGTGGCCAATTCAGGGAAACTTGTCGATGGATTTCACTCTTCAAACATAATCAAAGACTTGCGTCCGACAACTGTCTTCTCATCGACAGTTGCCATCACTGGTGAGGGCCACAGAAAGATGGTGTATGAGATTGCTCAGAAGGCTGTTGCAGATGCCGTCACGAGGACCATCACCGACAGGATGATTCCTGAGGAACTTGTTCCTGACTTGGTGATTGTAGTCAACGTCTTCGTGCATCCCAACGCCAATAATCCGCGCAGGGTGTTCTATAACAACTTTCGCGCAGTGAGATATGCTATACGCCACGCGCTGGAACGAAGGCAGTCGATAGAAGAGATCATGGCAAGAAAGGAATCTGCGCGGCATCCATTCGCCTACAATCCTTAACAGAGCCGATTGGTGATCACACATCTGCACCCTAGAAGGCCGAATCTGAGAGATATGACATAGATTCTCCTATAAGGGGGACAGTCATACAAGGAGGACTGTCGAAAGCGCGTCACCACATCCTATCAGGATGTGTCAACTGTGGCAGAGAGTTACTCATCGTATCTCAAGGACATCTTGAGGAAGATATGTTCTGCAGACGCGGGGGCATTTGTCGCCGAGGGAGAAACAGTAGTTATAGACACAGGATCGGAGCGGGTGGCCTTATCGCGAAAGAATGGCGTTCTCACAGTGGCGCCCTTTTCTGGAACAGGCATTGAAACAAAGGGACTACGAGTCAAGTGAGTTTGACGAATGTCCGTTTGTTAAGTGCTGACGCTATGGAATGTCTGTTTTTTGGGCAGCTTTCTTCACATCACCGCCTACGTGATGCAGAGCCTTTCAGGAGTGCGGTTTGGGACCTTCTGGCGCTGTTTCTCGCGCTCTCAGGCATATATACTCTTGGCGGACATGTTTCATTGCGCGAACATTCCGCTACGCGCTATCATAGCTTCCTGGAGCTCGACACAACGGTTGAGGCCTGCCAGTTCCAAACGCAGGGGCCGAGCTCACGTGCCAGAGATCATGAGACGGATGCGACCTGTATTGGGGATGCGTCATTGGGGACTTGGTCGCAGTCACCACTCATCGGAAGAGTCCTGGCAGTGAGTGTTGGTTCCCGACTGTTTCTTAGGCTGGCAGGTCTCAGCCAACCAAGTCCCAACAAGTCCGTGGTGGCGAGTCTCAGCAAGCTCTTGGATCGTCATTGCACACAGCTCGGACAGGGGTAACCGCCTCATTGACCGCCTGTTATCTGGGCTGCATTCGCACTTATGAAATGACCGAAGACCGTGTTAGGAACGTTCTTAGCATCCCCGCCTTGAGATGAGTTGGGTATTAGCTTGACAGACACCGCTCGCTTGATGAGACTGGCCAGAGATCTGATTGCGACAAACTCAGAAAACCCACCAGGCAGAGAAGCTGACGCCGTCCGAGTCTTGAAGGAACACATGGAGGCTCATGGTCTTGCTTGTAGAGAGGTCGGACGAACCGAGCGGCCAAACCTGATCATTTCATCCGGCGGCGCAGGGAGAGCTCAACTCGTATTGCACGGTCACCTGGATACAGTTCCTGCGGGTGCAAGAGAGTTTTGGTCCCATGATCCGTTTGAATCTGAGATAGTAAATGGCAGACTTTATGGTCGAGGCGCCTGCGACATGAAGGGGCCAATGGCTGCATTGGCAGAAGCTCTTATCGAGTACAGCAAGAAGCCTCAATCATCACCGCTACTCATGCTGGCCACTTCTGACGAAGAGAGTGGATGCATGGGAGCTGAGGACGTTGCCTTAAGCGGGCAGTTGGCCGGGACCAAGTTCGGCGTGTGTGCAGAACCAACTGATCTCGAGGTCCTGGTAGGCGAACGAGGGATGCTTTGGACTCGTGTTAGTGCTGTGGGTAAAGCTGCTCACGGGTCCCGCCCAGAAACTGGGTTGAATGCAATCAATGTGTGCATGGACGCTCTTCGGGTGCTTATCAAACGGGGATATGCGTATGAAGCCGATCACATGATGGGAAGGCCAACTATCAACATAGGCACGATCAAAGGTGGTATCAGGATCAATGTTGTTCCAGACCAGTGCGAGGCTCTGGTGGATATGCGCCTTGTCAAGGGACAGAAGCCAGACTCCGTGCTCGGGGAGATGAGGGACCGACTCGATTCTGCGGGCCTCTCGGAGCGCGTGAGCGTCGAATACGTATTCGGCAAGCCTCCCGTAAAGACGCCTCCTGACTCGGAGATAGTCGCCGTCGCAGTTCAAGCTGTTCGAAAGATAACGGGCAAGACACTGAAGCTCCGCGCAGCCACTTTTGGAACGGACTGTTCGGTTCTTCAACCTAAGGTGGGCATAATCAGTGTGATTTGCGGACCTGGGTCTATTGAACAGGCTCACCAGCCGGACGAGTACATCTCGGTGAGTCAGCTACTCAAATCCGTCGATGTCTATCTCGCAATCGCTCGTCATTTCGGCACGTAGTGACTCCGTTTGACATATTGTGACTCCGGTACGTTTCATCGCGCTTCTGTACTTGGCGTGTCCGACCGACCACGCTCGCAGAAACATTAAAGTTGGCGTTGTACAGCATCGGCTTCGATAAGGCTCTAGGCTCAGGGGCAGGTCTTCATGCAGGTAACTGATATTCTAGCCATCATTCAGAATCCTTTGGTGATTCTTGTCCTTGCTGTCGTCATTGTGTTGATTGCGGGAGGCGTCAGGCAAAGAAGGAAACCTGGTGGGCGTGCCAAGGCACCCCTCATGAAGCATGTCTATCGGATGATGACTGAGATTGACAAAGGCAAACCTGTCTCAGTTCCTCCGACGAAATCTCGCCAAGAAGTAATCACTCAGCTGTTCGAGAGCAAGATGAAGACTGTAGGACTGGAGCCATCGCATGATTCCGGCTACGTGCCCGTAGTGGTCACGCCGTTTGCTCAGTTTCTCCGCGATCACGGTGTCGCCGAGGATATGACAAGCGCTATCCTGTCAGGCGTGAAGGAGGCACGAAGCGAAAGTGAAGTTCAGGAGATCGTGCGCGCCGCAGCTGAGAGCCCTCAGGTAGGCCTGAAAGGTGCTGACCTCACAAAGGCCGAGGAGATTGCCACTCTTGAGTGGAAGCGGATGAGAACTGCCGGCCGTTAGAGGAGAACACGTGATGACAGACCTCCTTCATATGCGAAATAACTACCTTCGGGAGTTCGATGCGAGGATAGTGAAATCCCTGGAATCTGCAGTTATCCTCGACCGTACTGCATTCTATCCTGAGGGTGGGGGACAGGTGGGGGACCGCGGCGCACTGAGTGACGGAAACACGACTATTCAGGTATCTGACACAAGGAAAGTGGACGACGAAGTCCATCACATTGTAGTGGGGAGCATTCCTAACGGCTTCGGGCCCCAAGTCCATGGGGTACTGGACTGGACATGGCGGTACCAGTGTATGCGTTTTCACACAGCACAGCACGTGCTTTCACGATATCTCCAGCTAAACCTCGGACTGGAAACTGTCGGAAACATGGTCAAACCTGGCGAGAGCAGAGCTGACTACCGTCCGATAGATCACTTTACAGATGAGATGAAGCGTTCTGTCGAGGTCGGTGTCAATGCCATTCTCGCAAGAAATATGAAAGTCGAGATTCGCTTCATGCCTCGTCAAGAGGCAATGCTTTTCCTGAAGCAAGCAGGATATCAGATGAGGTATATGGAGATGGTGCCCGAGTCTGTCACAGAGTTTCGTGTACTGATCATAGGTGACTTTGACGCCTCCTCATGCGCGGGAACACATGTGGCGAACACACAAGAAGTCGGTATGATCCAAATCGGAAAGAACAAGAACATGGGTGCAGGAAAGCAGAGAATCTACTTTTCGCTCATTGACCGCTGAAAGTAGGGGGTGACCAAAGGTTTTATCCCAGCAAGCGGTCGTGGATGCACGGTGTGAGCTAGATGAAGGCACTCGTCCTCACTGCGGGAACAGGCAACCGTCTAAGGCCTCTTACTGCGAATCGGTCTAAGTCTATGCTGATGATTGCCGGAAAGCCGGTCCTGCAATACATAGTAGACAGCCTGAAGGACAATGGCGTCAGGGACATAGTCTTGGTCGTAGGTCACGGAAAAGAAGAGCTGATGAGTCATTTTCAGCAGGGTGGCGACCAGAACATCAGCATAAGGTATGTTCATCAATTGAGGCAGGAGGGTACAGAAAACGCAATCCTGTGTGCGAAGGAGGAGCTGGCCGATGAAGAAGAGTTCTTGCTGGTGTACGGAGACGTTCTCGTGGAGCCGGAAATGGTATCTCGTACGCTTGACAATCACCGCAATGCTGACGCTTATGCCACTATGTTGGTCACACTTGTGTCAAACCCTGAGCAGTATGGCACAGTCAGGATTGGCCGGGACGGCGTGGTTGAGCGTCTCGTGGAAAAGGGCGGTCCAGACCGCTATCTGAGCAACTATGCCGTGGCCGGCGTATCTGTCTTCAACCGAGGGATTTTTCCGCTGCTTGAGAAGCACAAGACGCTAGAAGGCACAATCGAAGGCATGATCACGTCCAAGAAGAAGGTGAACGCGGCTGTCTGGGAGAAAGAATGGGCTGAGTTCACTTGGCCTTGGGATATACTGAAAGCCAATAGGATTGTAATGGACAGAAAACTCAGGGGCTATGGCACATTCATAGCTGAGTCAGCGGAGATACACAAAAACGTTGTCCTAGAAGGATCTGTGTTCATCGACGAGGGCAGCATCATCCGACCGGGCACGACGGTGCGGGGGCCTGTCTACATTGGCAAGAGAGTGTACGTGGGCAATAACTCGCTTGTGCGAGACTACGCCAGTCTATGCGATGGAGTCCACCTAGGCTATGCAGTCGAGGTCAGAAACAGCATGGTCTTTGAGAGGGTGAACATAGCAAGAATGACTTTTCTTGCCGATTCAATTGTGGGTGCGGACAGCTGTATCGAGGCCGGGGCACAGCTCTGGAACTGGCGTCCGGGTGGCCAGCCTCTCTACCTTGATGGTCCTGAAACAGTGCGGATACCCCTGAGCAAGTTTGGAGCCATAATCGGAGACAACGTTGTCATCGGAGTCAACACGTCGGTCTTTCCGGCAACACGGATTGGAGAGAACAGCGTCATCTCGGCTGGATGTATCATCGATCAGGACATTCCACCCGACAGTGATGTTAGGGCACAACACAACATCACGATCACTAAACGTTCTGAAACCAAGACGAGCTAGTCTCAGTCCGACGGACCAAGACTTGACTGTCCTACGATTCTGTCATTCACATAAAGGAAGGCTGTGTCTTCCCTGATGACCAGCTTGACACCTGATGAGGAAGGTATCTGGAGACCATGAAATAGGTATCCGCCCACAGACGTTTGTCCACGTTCGTCCTCGACTACCGCAATGTCGTGAATCCTACCTACTCCCCCGTCGGAGGAAATCGAAGGCACGATTCTCAAATCACTGAGTAGGCGATTCAGCTGAATCGTTTCCTGATGAGTCAATCGCTGCCGTATTGATCGATAGCCGTAGTACCTGTCGCGGCCCCTGTGTGTAGTCTGGTCTTTGTACCGTCCTGTTGTGACCCTCTCTGTCGCGAGGTAGACACCCAGTCCCCTGTCTATCACATCCAAGTCCGCGTTAGCCTCAACGGGGCGCGCGGCTTCAGAAATGGGATGGCTGAGTTCGTGGGATAGGAGGCCGAACAGAGCTCCTTCATGCCAAGCTCTCGTCGAGGTATCACATGTGATGGAAACGTGTTTCTGGCGATTGTCCCATCTCACCTCTGCAAAAGACGAGATTCTTGACCATCGCGTTGTGAGGCGGTGGTCCAACAACTCTGGGTAGGCATGGCGAACAAGTCTAGAAACCAGAGCGTCCAAGTCCGGCGAGGTAATCTTTCGATCTATCAACATTCACCTTCCATTTCTTGATTGCAGGAGCTAATAGCACCTTCGGACTCATTGCGGAGGTGGCTGTCCCATGAGCATGTTTAAAAGCCAAGTTCTGGGTCATCCGCCGAGACCCCGTCCGGAATCATTTGGAGAGTGACTCTGTGTCCGTCAGGAAGAAGTGGGGAAAGACCGCCACAAAGACTGAACGGCTTGTTCGTGAAGCCGTCCCAAAGCCCGAAACCATGCAGGAGATTGCTGAGTATCTCAAGAAGGCAAAACACACAACAGTGTACGACATTGCCAACCGCTTTGGTGTCAGGCTGAGCGTTGCGAAGGACCTTCTAAAACAGCGTGAGGCCGATGGCAGCTTGGTTGCATATGTCCGTGATGGCGGCTTTGTTGCCTATAGCGTTCCGGCCGAGCTCGAGAGACGCGCATCAGGGCGGTCTGTGCTCATAGGAGATGCACTTGAAGAAGTTGCAGCATCGACGCCTTCTGAGCGTCTGATGACAGACGAGATGGAGGCTGCTCTTGCCGCAGCGGCAAGTATTACGACGGTTAAGCCGAGCAGGCTTGCAAGACAGAGACGAGAGGCTGGAGAACGAAAGGAGAAGATCCATGACAAGAGGCCTGAGGTTGTCGTCGAACCTCTCGAAGAAGAACGAGAGGAAGAGATCATCCCGCCTATTGGTGAACCAGAGAAGCCTCGGAGAGAACCGTTCATAGAGGAACATGTCGGCAAACGCGAGACTGAGCCTAGTGGGGCTCTAGCGAAGAAACCTGTTGAACTGGAAACGCCTGTCATCACAGCTGAAACTGTTGGTCCGAATGCCGATGTGGTGGAAGAGAGGGTACGGCCCAAGAAGAGGCCTGCGGCTGAGTCTGCCAAGCCAGTCGCCGCAGCGAAGGCCGAAGCAGCTGAGGAAAGACCCAGAGCCCGGAAGAAGGCTGAGTCAACTGGTGCGAAGCCCGGCAAACCTGCTCCGAAAACAGAGGCCAAGGCTGAGAAGCCCCGGCCCAGGAAGAAGACCGAGTCAAGCAGTGAGAAGCCTGCAAAGCCAGCCAAGAAGAAGACCGAGTAGCAGGACACTCTGGAACTGCTCACTGGGTGTCATTCCGTTGCACATCGACTGCAGTGCGACAGGTCCATGACAGGATAACAAAGGGACAGCGAAGAAGAGGAATGGTTCAGTCCTGATTTCGTGTTCGCTGTCGTTGAGAGAACAACAGGCATCTCAGATGAGGGGAAGGTCCGAAGCTCTAGTGCGCGGCTGAGATGTCGGTCATTGGACGTAGGTATATCTCTTACTTGAGTCCAGCAATCTGTCGGTCCAGATCCTCCAGCTGAGAGTCAAGGTCTGCCTCTTTTGTCTTGTACTCGTCCTCTGGGATATAACCTCTCATGTAGTCGAAGCGTAGATCAGTGAGCGACGCTTTCAGACGATCCTTCTGTTGAAGTAGGACGTCAATCTGGTCACTACCCCCTCCTGCTGATGCCGGTGCGGGAGCCGGTGCCGGCGTGGGTGCCATTCTAGGCGCAGGAGCCGGCGCTGGAGCTGTTGCCGTCTTGGCTGCTGGAGCTGCTGTCGGAGCCGACTTGGGGGCCGGTGTCGGTGCAGACTTACTTCCGGGAGTCGGTGCTGCCCTTGATGCTGGAGCCGGAGACGGTGTAGGAGCCGGTATGGTGATTGGAGCCACCCCCGGACTAGCTTGGACTTTCTCCATACTCTCCATGTTGCGCCTAAGGTTCTCAATCTGGTCAGCAATCTCAGAGAAACTCTGGTTCATCGCCTGATTGAGCGCAGTCTTCATTCCCGCAAAGTTCTCTGCTAGCTGGTCGGCCAGTTTCTTGGTTTCAGCGACCCTGCTTGCAAAGCTCTCGATTGCCTTGAGCTTCTGGTTCAGTTCTTCCATCTGTCTTTGAATTGCACTAAAATCAAAGGCCATGTGTACTCACCTACGGAACAGCCTCTGTCTTATGCTAAGGCTGGGTTGTCGTTCTTAACCTTTGCCGTCATTAACATCGCTGTCCGGGCGTCGAGAAACTGTGCGCGATTCTCAGGACGCCTTGGTTTCGGCCTTTCCTTCGAGTATGGCTCTTCGGATGATCTGGATGAGGCGGTCTCTATAAGAGATGTCTATAGCGACGAGCTCGTAGGTTGGAATACTAAGAATCTGACCCACTCTCTCCGGCGTCAGCGCTGTCGGCAAGTCCTGCTTGTTGGCGATTCCTATGACCTTCGCCTCAGGCACCTCTTCCTTCACCAATGAAACGAGCTTCTTGCTGCGTAGGACATTTTCCAGTGTGCTGTCGGTCACGATTATGACTACTTGAGCATTCGCTATCATCTTAGCCCAGAGGATGCTAAACCTTGATTGGCCTGCCAAATCCCACAGAACAATGTTGGCATTCTGGACTTCATCTGGCAGCTTCTTAATCGAAACACCGATAGTCGGGTCGTGAACGAGCGGGAGTGTTTCTCCCCGAAGAAGATGAAGCGTTGTGGTCTTGCCAACGCCAGCATATCCCAGTATCGCGACTTTGACCATTGTTACTGCAATCTCATCCACCTTGGCATCAAAGCCGTCTAGGGGCAGATTTGCATCAGCCAGAGGTGCGAAGTCCTTCACAAAAGTCGTCACGAGTTGTCCCATTCTTTCTTCAATCTGGGCTGCGTCGTCGGCCTTGTCTGCCATGAAGATGAACGTGAAGTCTCGTCGTACGGTATAGAATATCCTTGCTGTCGAGAAGCTCATGTACTCCGTCTTGCTCTCAAGATCGACTGAGCCGAGGAAATGAGCAAGGTTCACGAGGAACTCAACCAATGTTTCTCTCGAGTCGCTCTTGGCATACTCCTTTGAATAGACCATATTACTCTGTGGTCCGAGTATGTAGATGCTCCTAATCATTTGCGACCACTCCACGCTTCAGAGAGTAGCTCGAGATGCCTTCTCGCAATGTCGGGTCCTATCTCCTTGGCCGACAGTTTCTTGGCAATGACTGGTAGTATGAACTCTGGCATGAAAGTTTCCATCACCGGATCTGTCAAAAGGGCCCATGTTCCTTCCCCGATTTCGGCCGTGACATGGTCGGATTGCAGCGTCGACAATGCGTTCTGGACGACTTCCTCCGGAAGTTCTGTCTTATCCGCAATCTGCCGTGTAGTCAACGGCTCTTCTCGAAGGCAATTCAGGACCGTGTAGCGAAGGCTCTTTGACAGCACGCGTGAGATCCTTTCTCTATCCTCGAATACCGGTGAATTAGGGTCATCACTAGGTATTGTGGGGTTGTATCCTTTGCTCGGGGGAGGGGGTGTGAAGAACTGCGTCACTTGCTCCAAGTATTTTGCTGCTAGCTGAGGTACCGACTCCTTAGCTTTTGTAATCGCTTTGACAGGTGGTGCCCGGTAGCCGAACAGATCTCTGAGTAGGAACACGGTTTCAGTGGTCTTGCCAATGACCTCGACCTTGACTAGACCTGAGTCCATCAGCGGCTTGATCACTTCGCGCAGGTCTACAGAGTCAGTTTGTACTTGGCCTTTCAGCCAGATTGAGATCTTAGCCGCTTTCTCGACCCCCTCTGACTCCATCTTCTCTAGTAGCAGTGCCGAGGATGGTGTCAAAAAGACCTGTGCATACTTCTGTTCTTCTCCGATTTCATCTAGCGAACTCTGGCGTTCCAGTATGTGTTCAAGACGGACTGTTTCGGGAGCCTCAATCATGAGCTCCAGTATAAGCCGTCCCATGCCTAGGATTGGTCTTCTGAGAGATTCTAATTGCTCTTCGGGGCCAAGGACGAAGCATACCATCCATCCATGATGGGCTTTGTCAACGAAGGAAGCAACCCTGAAGGTTTCTACCTCGGTATACCTAAGATTCTCCTTGCCTTCCTTCTCGTGTTCATAGAAGATGAGGTTTAGTACTTTCTCATTCAATGTGAACGAAGCCGGATACCTCTTCTCCACTATGAAACCTTGGTAGTCGTCTAGATGAACAACGAAGACCGCTTCTGGCATGTCCTGCTCCGGACTTGGATTCACAGTCTCCACATAAATGTTTGACTGCGACGTTCCTTAACGATGAATGTGAAACCTCTAGGGTCACTCAAGGGTTCTTTGGCGCCGTACATTAGAGCGCTTTGCTGCCTGTTCTTCTATGTGCTCAACACAGAGTATCTGACCCTGATCATCCAGCAGCCAACAGCGATCGCATATCAGCAGTCCACACCTGCTGCAGGTCCCAATTCGATGTTCTGGTCCTCCGAGTGCTCTCCTGTTGTAGCCTGTTCCATGTCTATCGCAATAGGTTCGACCGCACAAATGGCAAGCAACTGTCCCGATTGTGCCACAGATGCAGCATTTTGCCCCTATGTTGCCACTTGCCTGTCGAATGGTCGTACCATCGACAGTATCGCCTTCTTCGGCTTCCAATGCTCGTTCCGATGGCTCGTTTGGAGAGCATCTGGAACATGAGCCAACGCCCTTGTATTGCCCGCACTGCCGACAGTAGGGGTCCAGGATTTCGCTGTTTCTCTTGGACATTGACGATGACCTATTCCTTTCACCATGTCCGCACTGCGACATAGTTAGCTTGAGTCGAAAGTTCGGTTCACTGGCCGGATGCTTGTGCCCAGAAAGGATGAAAAGCCTTACCACATACCCCGAAAGCCGGGGGCCGCAATGGACCAAGACCACAGGCAGTTGATTGTTCCAGTCACTGGCACAAGCAGTGTGCGCTTGCCAGACGGCAGGCCTGCGGAGCAGGCGGTCCCTGAAGAGTATGTGTATGCGGATTTCACATTCAGGTCGATTGGAGCACGCAATGGCAGGGATCTCGAGTTCCTTCTCAAGGTCTACTTGCCTGTGCTAGTTGTGCCTTCCCCCAATGCTGGCCGGTGTTTTCTCCTGGACTTACTGGGATTCGCTTCGACCTCAGTCAGAGTCCTTCGAGATCCCAATCTCGAAGGCATCCTGAGAAAGGCCGAGGCAGTTACGACAGACGCCCAGCTTCAGGAGTGTTTGGACGAGGCGCTGGTGGCAGCCAAGAGCATCGCTAATGCAGAGTCGGTAGCGCTTCGTGGTGCTCTGTCGGAACCTACAGCGGGAGGAGTTTCGCAGCTGCTAGGTTGGCCTCTCAGGAAGGGACCTGAGGCCTATGCACTTGTTCTGTCTCCGGTGGTTCAGTCTTCTGCGTCTGATGAGGCTTCCGTAGCTGTCAGAACTGCTGCAAGTTCGCTCCGGACAGCAGAAACGCAGGTTCCAGAGCTAATTGAAGGCTTGAGAGCAAAAACGCGCCAAATCATCGCAGTACGTGAGAAGGAGGCTTCAGAGGTAGTAACAAGGCTGGACTTGAGGGTCGACACCCTTCAGAAGGAAGTTTCTAGTCTTCAGTCCCGGCTCAAGCAGACAACGACTTCAAGGCCCAACAAGAGCAGCACCAAAGAGGCAGAGCTACTAGAGCTCTTGAGAGCTCGTGAGACTGCCCTGAAGAGAGACCTTGAGAGGAAACACAAGACGGTAGCCGAGGGTCAGGCCTCATCGAGGCGCCTGCTGCTCAAGATGGAATCGATGGAATCAGAAATGAACACCGCCAATCGAACAGTGTCTGATTGCCGCACGAGTCTAGAGCGTCTAGAAGTTGCTGCACAAGGTCTCGACCTCTCAGGACTTAGGGCTGTTCTTCTCATTCCTCTGGTCTTGGCTGGCTTCTCAAAGAAGGGGCGACTGGACATCGCAGTCTATCCTCCGTCGCGCTTGCTGATTGACCGTCAAAAGATTGGCCTGCGAAGGGAGTATGTCGATTCGATGTCGGAAGCCTCCCGAGAGATTGTACAGATCTCTGACTGGTGCGAAGAGCGAGCAAACAGTGAGGTCGCTTTCAGGAAGACGATCAGGGATGCATCTCAGATGTACAACCTGCTCATGCTCAAGAACACTAGACAGATGATCAGAGAAGGAGCTAGAATGCTTCTTGCAGACGGCTTGATCAAAGAGTCCGCTCTGCAAGACCTGGATTCTATGCTTTCAGGCTTCTCTGAGCAAGTCCTGACAACGACTGCTGCTGCACCTCTTAGCAGCTCCCTGGTTTCAGGGAGAACAGCCGAGTGCCGGGTTGAGTTTCGAATCCACAATGACTCAGGTGCGCCTGTTGGTCGTGCCGTTCTTGAACTGGATGGGGTCAGTAGTGGGTCCGATAAGAATGGAGTAGTTAGTCTGTCTTTGCAAACGGGTTTGCACAGAGGACGTGTCAGCGCACCCGGTCATAGGGATGAGCCAATCGAGTTTCATCTCGCGGATAACGCTGACACTGTCATTCCAGTCCTATTGACCCAAATGTCTCGCGAAGAGCAGCTCGGGGATTCACTAGACAAGCTTGTCGAGCGAGCAAGGCGGATAGACATGATTCGAGATCGGCTTTGGGATGCATTTCAGACTCATGGCGACACACTCTTGAATATCCCTGCATATCGAAGTGCTCTGGTAGAACTGTTGTCGAACTTAGGTTATGAATCCGAAGCTTGGATTGTCGAGGCCACAAAGAAGAAGGGAATGGTCAAACGTCTTCTGAAGCGCGATGACAGGAGTGAGGCTCTCAGGAGGGATGTTCTCAGAATTGCCGAGGAGTCCAAGCAATCTGGAGGCATCATGCTCTTCTCAACACTGATGGTTCAACTGGACGACCTCGGCTGGACCACGAACGCAGACGAGATTGAGTCAGCCATCAAGGAAATGTCCCGGGAAGGTCTCATTGAGGGCATGATCAACCTGAAGGGAGGGGCAAGGCTAGTCAAGTTTGTGCCCGTTTCCCTGACAGACGACCCGGAGCAAATACTAGGTCTTGCGGCCCGGAAGGAGGGACGGCTGACGATAGAGGAAGCGGTCGTGGGCCTAGGTTGGACTGAAGAGAGAGTCCAGAATGCTCTGGACCTTCTCGTCAATGGCGGCGTCGCTAAAGTCCAGCGAAGCTACTCCCAGAGCACTCAATACTGGTTCCCAGGTCTGAGGAGTAGAAAGGCATAAGACTGTCATGGACCCGGCGACTAGCCAGCGCTCGCCAGAAAGGAGTCTGGGAAGATGAACTCGTTCTCACATATGATGTTCGGTTTCGGTCTGTTTGTGGCTCTGTACTCCCTGGTCTATGCAGCCAGTGTGTGGCTGTCGGACATAGGTCGTCTCTCTGCCTTGTTGTTCTACTACCTCGCCGGCGGAGTCTTGCTCACAGTTGTTGTGGTGCCGGTGCTTTTCCACAAGGCGCCTAACAAGGATATGTCAGATCGCACTACCAGTAACAAGGCATCGGCGGGCGCCTTGACCTTCATCGTGTTTTGTCTGGGAACGCTCGCTGGTAGCGTGGTCTATCACCTGATCAGCGGAGTGCCAATCATCGGCAACCTGTCCATCTTCATTGGCGCATTCATAATGATGTCAGGAACGCTGATGCCCGATTGGGACATACCTCTGTTGGGGATTGAACGTCACCGGAACGTGATATTCCACTCTGCAATCTTGCCTATGCTAATTGTCTTGATGACCCTAGTCAACGTGTTCTTGGCGATAACATCAACGACCTCTCTCAGAATAGGAGCGGCAACCGAATACTACATCACTGCGCTTTTCCTACTAGGGTATGCGGCACACCTGTATCTTGATGTCTTCCCGAGTGACGCAAGTCCATTAGAGATTCTCTGGATCTCAGCGGATCCGGGGCACAAAGCTCCAACTGGCCTGAAGCCCTTTGGGCCCATCAAGGTAGGGAAAGGTCAAGCACGGATGTGGTTGGTAAGCAATGCCACCTTGTTGCTGATGATAGCTACAGCCCTGTTCGCGTTGTATTTCTACAATATACTCCTGCCGCCCTCGCCCTAGAGCCAGTCCTCGTCGCCCCGGTCCTCTTCCTCTGCGTCTTCATTCTCCTCGAAGAGGTCCTCGTCCACATCCTCATCAAGCTCCTCATCGGGCTCTTCTACCTCTTCTTCCTCCTCCTCTTCTTCTTCTGCTGCTGGCGCTGGCGGCGTTGCCCCGCTTGGGGCCTCTTCCTCCTCTTCCTCATCCTCGAAAAGGAAGGTTTCCGGTTCCGGCTCCTCTTCTACGGGCTCTTCCTTCTTTCCCTTCTTCGTCTTGTGAACAGCAAGACAGATGTTTTCTTCTGGGTCGAGGTATTCACACTCAGGACAACACTCACCCTTGTGATTGCAGGAGTAGTAGGCTCCACACTTCTTGCAGCACTTGAGCTCTTGAGTCACCGTGTGCACCCGTACTGGTTATGAATGCCCTTTGGTTACCTAACAGATTCCAAATAAGGTATTCTGAAGTTCAAACTCCCTTTTGTGATTGTACGGATAAAGTCCTTCGTATCCAGTCAAAGTTAAATGACAAGGTCTGTCTTTCCGTCAAGAGCTGGTACGATTGAGCGAGCTGGAACTAGACATCCGCAAGTTGGTCCTCGATAACGCCATCAAATACAACGGGGTTCCAAGCGCCAAGTCAGTCATGAGTGCGCTTCTTGGTATCCGAGCAGATCTGAGGTCCCGTGCCCGTGAGGTGAAGGAGATCACCGACCGAATGGTGGCAGAAGTTGGTGGATTGTCTTTGGATGAGCAACGGGCGGAACTTGCTAGGATTGCGCCAGATCTACTTGGACCGGCCGCAGAGCGGAAGATTGAGCCCAAGGGTCTGCCTGACCTGCCAAACGTTCAAGCTTGGCCAAAGGTCGTGATGCGACTTGCTCCTTTCCCCTCTGGACCGCTCCATGTGGGGAATTCTCGTATGGTGATTCTGAATGACTACTACGTGCGCAGATATGCCGGCGAGCTGATTCTCGTCTTTGATGATACGATAGGCTCTGAAGATAAAGTGCTGGAGCCTGATGCCTACGACCTAATACCTCAAGGTCTTGATTATCTGGGTGTCAAGTGTGATCGGACCATTTACAAATCCGACAGACTAGAGTTGTTTTACAAGTATGCGAGGGACTTGATTCAGAAGTCCTTGGCGTACGTTTGCACATGCAACGCTGAGACTTGGAGGAAGGAGAACAAGGCGAAAGGCATACCCTGTGCATGCCGCAACACTAGCCCCGAGGAGAACATCCGCCGCTGGGAAAAGATGCTAGACGGCACGTATTCCGCTAAAGCTGCAGCAGTTCGGCTCAAGACAGGAATGGATCTTCCTGACCCCGCACTCCGAGATCACGTCATTCTTAGAGTTTCTGAGACCGAACATCCGAGGGTTGGTTCTCGCTACAGAGTCTGGCCTCTCCTTGAGTTTTCATGGGGAATAGACGACCATGAGCTTGGTATCTCTCACATCATCAGAGGAAAAGACCTCGTGAAAGAGGGAAAGATCGAAGAGTTAGTGTGGAACATGTATAGTTGGAAGCATCCTGAGCTCATCTACTACGGTCGGCTGAAGTTCGAGGACGCGACGTTGAGCAAGAGCAAGTCTCGAAGAGAGGTGAAAATCGGGACTTATAGCGGCTGGGACGATCCACGTACTTGGAGCATGCAATCATTGGCGAAACGTGGGATCGACCCAAATGCACTCAAGAAGGTCATGCTTGACTTGGGTCTCAGTCTGGCGGATATCTCGATATCCATGAAGGCCGTCTACTCTGAGAACAGGAAGCTGAAGGACACCGAAGCTCCGCGTCTGTTCTTTGTCGAGTTTCCTGTCTGGCTGAACCTGACCAGAGTACCAGCGGACGTGGTGAAAGCCGAAGCTCCTGTGCACCCCGACTTCCCGGAACGCGGCTTCAGAGAGATTCCACTCACTCGAAAGGCTAGGAAGCTCATCGTTGGAATACAGGGGACTGACTATGAGCATATTGAGGAGGGTGGCATCTTCAGGATGAAGGACTTTGCGAACTTCACTCTCCAAAAGACACCAACCCCTGGAGCTCTGTTCCATAGCCGCGAGGTTGAACGCATACGGGAAGCCGGTGCGCCTATAATCCAGTGGGTGCCTAAGGAAGCTGCTGTTCCAGTAGAGATGACATTGGTGGACGGCAAGAAGATCACGGGACTTGCCGAACCAGCAATCTCCAGGATTCCTGTTGGGACTTTCGTCCAATTTGAGCGCGTGGGCTTTGGCCGCGTGTTCGAGGCAGACCCGTCCATTCGAGTGGCCTTTGCCCACAAGTGAAAGAACGAACCGACGCAACAGAAGAATAGTCCAAACATTAGTGTGACGTGTCGAGCAGACCAAAGAGAACAAATAGCCAGCAGCTCATCGACCTATTGGTGATGCACGATGTCAAAGAAGCCGTCTTCTGTTTCGCCTGCTCTCTTGAAACCTACTGGTCCAAGTGCGAAAATGGCCATAGATGACAAGAAGCGAAGAGCGTACTATTTCGACCCCAAGATAACGCCTGAGAAGGCTGCTGAGCTAGCCACGAGAGATGGTGCAGCGGCACTTGGGATTTCGCCCAGTTCGGTCAATGTGGGCAAGCCCTCATTGAGGTTTGACTTCTACTGCATCTACAAGGCTGACATGTCGATGAAGTATGTACAGTCCCGCCAACAGGAGCTGGGTGTGAATGACAGAGTAGTCGCGGCGATGGTTGGCAATTCCGTGTTTGTGCCACGTAAGGGCAAGGATGTACCGGGGAAGGCTGTCGCGATTGAGCTTTCGGAGTTGTACGAAATCGCAGCATCTGACGGCATGACGCTGGACGGAACAACCGGCACTCAGGCTAGGTCCTTCGAACCTCTTCTTGCTGGTGCAGGGAAGAAGCCTGTTGTAGGCGGCTGGCTGAAGAAGGCAAGTGTTTCTCCAGGGAAGTACACATCGGTCGACAGGGTTGTCAAAGATGTCGTGAAGGTTGCGGCGAAGGCGCCAGCTGGCGCAAAGCGCATCGTTGATCATAAGGTTGTCTTCAGCAGGCTCGATGGGTTCTACATGCCAACCTACTACGTGACTGTATCGGCAGGCGGCAAGTCGAAGATAATGAGAGTAAATGGCTTGAACGGTGCTGTCGCCCTCAAGATATGATGGTGGCGTCAAGAAAGCAGTGCTCGGTCTCTGGAGGGGGCAACAGCCGTCCATTGCGGCGGTTCCCTTCCCATTCAAAGAAGGAGTCATCCGATATGTTGCCAGAGTACTCAGCCGTACTTCTACGGTATGGTGAGATAGGGATCAAGTCCAGGCAGACCCGACGACGAATGGTCTCTCTGCTCGTGAAGCACGTGGAAACGGCGCTGAAGGAGGCAGGAGTGAGTTTCTCTTGCACGAGGACAGACTTCGGCCGGATCTATGTTGAAACAACCGAGGCAGTCAGAGTGTCACAAGTGGCTTCACGCGTCTTTGGAGTTGTTTCCGTCTCGCCCGTTGTCGTGATTGACTCAAATCTCGATACCATATTGGATGTAGGCTCGGCAATGGCCGCAGCCTCATTCACAAGAGGCAGGAGCTTCGCTGTTCGTGCAAGCAGAGTGGGCACCCATGCGTATTCCAGTCAGGACATCCGAGAACGTCTGGGTGAACGCATTCTAGAGAAGCTTGCCGATTTCGACCTTAGAGTTGATCTCAGATCACCCGCTCAGGTAGTCGAAGTCGAGGTCCGTGACGAATTCGCCTATGTATTCGGTGAAACATTACCTGGTGTTGGAGGTATGCCCATGGGGTCTCAGGGCAAGGTCGTCTGCCTGATTTCAAGCGGACTTGACTCACCAGTCGCAGCGTACAAGGCAATGAAGAGAGGATGTATCCCTGTCTTTGTCACATTCGATAACATACCGTATGCCGATGAGGCATGTAGTGGTGTCGCAGTTAAGCAGGCAGCAAAACTCGCTGAGTACGTCCATGACTACCAGGTAAAGGTGTATGTGGTGCCTCACGGTACTGATCTGGCTGACATCGTCAGTCATGCGCCATATAGAATGACGTGCCTTTACTGCAAGAGGAACATGCTTCGGATGGCTCGCGAAATAGCCATGCTGGAGAAGGCAGATGCTCTTGTCACAGGTGAAATCATCGGTGAACAGGCCTCTCAAACAAGCAGGAATCTAAGAGCGATAGGCGGCGCTATCTGTGACTATCCCGTCCTGAGACCGTGCATCGGTGATGACAAGGTGGACATCGAGCACTTAGCTGCCGCTATCGGAACATATCAGTTTGCCAGCGAAGGACTCTCATGCTGTACTCTGCCGCCGAAGTATCCAGTGGTCACTGCGGATATCGACAAAGTGAATGAAGCGGAAAAGGGACTAGACCTGAGCATCCTCAAAACACAGGTGTCGCAGGCAAGGGTTGTCTTTCTGAAAGAGAAATCATGAGAAGCACTCTGTCGATGGCTGGCTCCAACCAACTGTCAGTTTTCGACCGTACTAAGGTTTTAAATAGTGATGGATGCCAATAGGAGTTTATCCGGACTGCTAGAGGCAGTTCGAGGAGCGAGAGCACTTTGCCGCGTTCAAGAAAGGATCGAATCATTCCCGTCGCACCGATAGATCGCTTGATTCGTAAGGCCGGGGCAGGTCGAGTGAGCGATAAGGGCGCCGAAAAACTTGCATCAATACTTGAGGAGGTGGGTGAGTTCATCGCCCATCGCGCCTTTGAGCTGACAGAACACACCGGCCGCAAGACGATTACTGATAAGGACATAGAGTTGGCCTACAAGCAATGGGGCAAGCCTAAGTAGCAGCGGCATCATACTTCGTTTCAGCACACATCGAACCAAGGACTGAGAACTAGGTATCATGATGAGGAGAACAGATAGAGTGGGCAAGACTGAAGAGAGAGTCCGCGACAATACTGCTCTTCTGTCACTCCACGATGTCAGTCCTGCCTTTGAAGATGATGTGGTCAAGTCATGTGACAGAATGGCCGATTTGGGGATGGAGAGTCTCACCCTTCTCGTGACACCTTTCTACGGCATGAAGATGGTCCACAGCCTCGAGAAGAATGATCTCTTCTGTGAGTACATCCAGTCGCTTGGCCTCGAGATATCGATGCATGGATATTCACATCTTTCAAAGTCAGGCGCAGGCGATGAGTTCAACAGGATTTCTTCAGACCGAGCGGCTGCAAGGCTCCGGTCTGGATTCGAGGCTATTGAGAGGGGAATGAATAGCAGGCCAAGCGGCTTTGTACCACCCCTATGGCAGGCTCCTGTTAGAATCGTTGACATCTCAAAGGAGGTAGGGTTCGAGTACTGCATTGTCGGCAACAGATTGTACTCTCATGCTGACTCAAGAGTGCTTACCACTACCAATTACCTGGTCAGCGAGGGCACGGCCAAGACTTCCTTTGTAGACTCCTTTCTCGAACTTGAGCTTGGCGGTCCGGTGCAGGTTGGTGTGCATCCATTGGACAACCGCACCAACAAGGTGTACGAGCTGCTGGAAGACATGAAGGATCGACTGGGCTACCGACTGATTGGCTATCGTGACTACTTGGTTTCGGTTTCCTGAAAGCCCATGGCCGGCATGTGACTGCAGGGCGCGGACTGCTCGCACCATCAGAACTCCGTACCTAGTAAAATCATCCGCGGATTCGAGGCTGTGTGGAAAGCCCTTTTAGGCACGCCGTGGGGATTCCAGAGATCGAACGGCCGTTTGTCATCCAAGGAAAACGGGACAGGGAACTGAGATGCAGAGTCCCCACAGAACAAGTATATGAGTTTGTCAAGCAGACTAGCAGGCGCTTCGCTGGACGTATGTCCTGCACGCTGTCCAAGCTTCACTCGGTAATTGGTGCGAGGAGTGACTCATAGTTGAACCAGTCTCATAAGATTCTCCTGCGCGACCTATTCTGTATGAAGAGCGTATATGTGACTGCAGGACATAGTCCGAAAAATGGAACGGCTCGGCTGTCAAAAGAATCAACTCGTACGGAATTGTTTATTATGCGAAACTCAGGGAGCACGTATTCGAGTGAGGATGGACATCCGAGCCGCTTGATAGCCAAGAACAGTCCATTGTGTGCAGGAACCGCAATCGGAGGTAGCACCACATGAAGAGAGGTAGCATCTCTGCGATAGTCATGACCATGTTGTTTCTTATCACAGCTGTAGATTTCGCAGGCAGTCCAATTGCGGCTGTCCCCGAGGCCAGGTCCGGCCTAATGGACGAAGGTTTCACTGAGGCAGGGCAGCCTGCCTACACCGGAACAGGTGCCGCAAGGACTGCTACGCTCAAGGGGCTTGTGACAAACACCTCCGCCGGCCCGTTGATAATTGACACTGCATCTGCTGACTATGCACGAGTGAATGTACCTTCGGGGTGGACTGGGACATACGTTCGATCCGACATCAACATGATGTCAATGTGGTCCGATGACGAACTGAACAACGGAAAGCTTGACACGTATCATGATGAACTATGGCTGGGGATGAACTACGATTCAGAAGCCGTGGCCGTACCTAACCTCTGGACACTTGTGAAGTCAGAAAGTGGAACTGGCTCAGGCAGAGAGCTGCATCCGCTACACGGGATCTTTGAATTGAATGCTTGGAGTGGAGATGGATATGGCGGATCTGGATCAATGGGGTGGCTTTTCGAGGCTGCATGGGCATCTGCCAACGTCCTGACAGCAAATGATGAAGTATACTTGAGCCAGCAGGTTGAGGTCGCGCACCGGGACCTGTTCTCAGCCAAGGTCACTTTCATGTACAACGTCTACTCTTCTTCGTCTATGCTCAACCAGACTCATCTCTTCGTCAGAATTGGCAGTAGTGTAACTAAGCTCTATGTCTTCGAGAGCACCGATGTGCAGAGTACTTGGCTTCAGGCCTCTGTTGACATACCGGTTTCTGCATTCCTTACCACGACTGTACCCTGCCAACTGCTGCTTGACGTGGGTCTTGCAACTGACCTCAGTGGATCTCAGGCAAATGCACGAACGAGCCAAGTCTTCATTGACGAGATTCAGTTCCTCTTACAGGTGCGGCCTTTTCCAGAACAAATCGCTCTGAAGGCGAACGGCACTGCTCTGGCCGGTTCCACATCTGGAAGCGTGTCACCCTACGTTCCAGACGGTGCCAACCGGGACTGCTATGATGACGTAAGCACGGGCGTTGACTTGGATGGATACAGCAACAATGGCATTCTGGACGTTGGTCATTGGGACACAACCTGGAACGTTGCTTCGACCTTTCAGGTCGGTTTCCAATTCCAGCTGAGTATTCCCAAGGGAGCTGGCATCACGTCCGCCTATCTCGAAGTCGAGGCTGCAGAAACGTCCTATACACCCGGAATGAGAATCTACGTTGCAGATGCGGATACTGTTTCAGCGTTCACAAGCGGTCTTCCCCACTTAGAAAGCAGATACACATGGGTTCAAACAAGCATCGACTGGAACCCAACGGCGTGGACGACCGACGTAAGGTATGCTTCTCCTGATATTTCAGGCCTCATTGAGAAGGTTGTCACAAGATCCGGATGGGCAAGTGGGAACTACATCTGCCTGATGCTCAACTTCACCTATTCAACATACTACCAGTGCTATAATGGCATAAAGGGCACGTCTGCATATGACGGTGTTGACTTGGCTCGCCTTTTTGTGAATTACGTGACTGCAGGCGCTACTCCAGAGAAATACACGGCATCTGGAACTTGGACGGGTCCTAGAGCTCTGTCAGTGACATACACGACAACGTCCAAGCCAGTGGTAACACTTGACACAGCTACATCTGTCAACGTTACGACTACCTTGAGCTCTTTGGACAACAGTAACAGCGTCGGCACGACATTCAGCGTGTCCAACGCGTCATCCGTGACCTGGACAGGCAACGTCTTGGTTTCTCCTCCAGCTGGAGTGGGATATACAAACATCTCGTTCAGTAAGCCATCTACTTGGACATTCGTTAGCCTTACAGATGCGGACGGCTCTACTCGGACTTCAGAGGTCACCACGACAACCACAGAGGTCCGAGTCAAGTCATCAGTTGTTGATGTATTCGGAATCTGGAGGTTTGTCTTCACGGCTTCTGACGGCGCGACAAACCTGCAGTGCGGTGTCAACGCTGGCAGCTATGCAAGCACCTACACGTACACCGTAGGCAGTTCTGCCTGCTTCAGGGGTGCAGCACCCCCCACAGCCAACTCAGTAGAGCGACTACTACTCACCGCCCCCAACGGACAGCTCTTCTATGCCGCAGATAACATCTCTCAAGACAGCAGCGGCTATTTCACATGGACGGGCATCACGGTGACCGGTTCATGGGCGGCAGGCGTATGGTCTGCAGATGTCAATCTCAATAACACTAGGGGCGCCTACCCCTCAATCACTGGCAGATACAGTCGCACTTTCACCGTCGTGCATGCGACGAGCCTTGCTCTGCAATCGCCAGTAAGTCAGACTTCGACCAAGACGGCGGGCGATCTGCTGTACGTTGAGGTAAAGCTCACTGACACGGACAACTTGGCTCTTATTGGTGGAGCGACGGTCACCATGAACTGGACCGTGTCCGGCACTCCAACCGTGAAGACTTTGGACGATTTCGGCAATGGACTGTACGGGAAAACGCTGAACACCACTGACTTGGGGACTGCAAAGAGATGGAGGATCCAGCTGTCTGCATCTAGGCAGTACTATACAGGATCGACCACTTACTTCAACTTGGACCTGTGTCATACGACATACTTGACATATCAGACCCCCGTGTCCACACCATATGGGGACGACTTCAAGGTCAAGGTGAATCTCTACGATGCTTTCAGTGGGGCCCTGATTTCGGGCGCAACGATAACCTCCAATGCGACACTTTTCGGTTCACCTACGGACCACGGCAACGGTAGCTATACTGTTACCCTCGAAACAAGCGGGCTTGGTGTTGGGGACTATCTCTATCGTATCAATGCCGCGCCCAGCAGTACATACCTATTGTCCTGTTCTGTCAACATCAAGTTTACTCTGCGTAATATATTCACGGCGACCTTTTTCGTCGGTGGAAGCGGTGTTTCGACGCCGTATTCCGTCAGTTCGTCCAAGGTGATTACCTACAATGACACCGATCACGCATCTGCCGGAATAGCCGGAGCAGGCAACTCAGTTCAGTCGCCCTCGGGTATTGTGGCAACTGTATCTGACTCTGGAGGGGGCAGATACACTGTCAACATCAATGTAGGCACAAAGTCAATCGGAACCTATCTCATCAATGTAACGCTATCAAAGACGAGCTACTACAGCAGCACCATTCGGATCTCACTGACGATTACGGCCCACAACACCTACATAGTTGCTAAGTATACTACGCCTGTACCATGGGGTTTCAGTTCACCATTTACCGTGTCATGGTATGATGCAGATGCTAGTGGGGCCAACATCTCAGGCTCGGTGGCTGTCAGCAGCGTCACTGTCAATGGACAGTCATATGGAAGTAGCTTGAGCTTCACATACATCTCGAGCAGTCTGACAGTCGGAAGCTATAACCTCAATGTCACTGTGAATTCCGGAAACGCGAACTACAAGAGCTCATGGGAGGTTGTAACGATTGTGGTGAGGGCGCATTACACCACAATCGCAGCGGTCGTAGGCAACTCTACACCATGGGGGTTCAACACAGTCGTCACGGTCACGTTCTGGGACACCGATGCCGGCGTTCAAGTGCCTCTGGCGAACGTGTCCACAATCGTTTACACTCCGACTGGCTACGCCGTGCAGACTCCGACCAAGAGCTACACTCCCACTCTCACGACCAACACATGGGGCGTAGGGGTTGTTTCAACCACTGTGAGCGCAACATGTGTACTCTCCAACAAGTTCTATACTTCGGCTGTAAACAGCTTCATCATCTCAATCAGAGCGCACCACACAACAGTCAGCGCAGTCACTGGATCTTCAACGCCGTGGGGATTCAACACGCCGGTGATGGTTACATTCTGGGATTCTGATACTGGTAGCGAGGTACCTCTTGCGAACGTGTCCACAATCCAGTATTCTCCCACTGGTTACGCCGTACAGACACCGACCAAGAGTTACACCCCCACTCTCACGACGAACACATGGACTGTCGGTGCGGTGTCGACTGGGATATCTGTGTCTTGCGTCGACTCCAACAAGTACTACAATACGGCCTCCAGCAGTTTCGTCATAACGGTGAGGTCGCACCATACTTCACTTTCAGCTTCTGTTATAGGCCCAACAGCATGGGGGTTCAATACTGCCGCCAACGTTGTGTTCTGGGACACAGACTCCAATTCGCAAGTGCCCTTGGCGAATGTTTCGACAATCCAATACTCTCCTACTGGCTACTCTGTACAGAGCCCGACCAAGAGCTACTCACCAACGCTGACAACCAGCTCTTGGGCAGTTGGAACAGTATTGACAGGTATCTCGGCCAGCTGCATGAGTTCCAATGCATACTATGAGGCGGCGTCAAGCACGTTCAACATCGTGATCAGAGCTCACCGCACCTCCGTTTCTGCAAAAGGGGGCATGACATCCCCCTATGGGAACAACACTCCTGTCAGTGTCGTCTTTTGGGATCTCGACAGCGATGTCCAAGTTAGCCTCGCTAATGTCAGTGCGGGTGGGGTATCATTCAATGCCGGTGCTCTGGGAACACAGAGCTTCAGTACATACACCCCGACGTTACTGACTGGCACTTGGTCAGTAGGCACGCATAGCGTCACATTGACTGTGACGTGTGTGCAAACCAACAAGTTCTATGACACTGCCTCTTACACATTCACGATAACGATTCGGAGCTTGGGAGTCTACCTCTACCATGAGCCGAGTGATCTGGTCTTCCCAAGTGGGGACAGTTTCACGATTGTGCTTCGTATCAACGTGAGCGAACCGGGCAACCAGTACAACGGGAACCCGATCATTGGCCTGACTGCGGGGGAATTCACAGTCACCAATTCTACATACACCTTCCCCAAGACGATCGCAGGGCTTGGGGCTGGCAGGTACAACCTCACCATCAGCAGCTCCTACCTGAACATGAATGCATATACAATCACCGTGGTTGTCGATCCTACAAGCCTGAACTATGCGACCGCCTCCCTCGTGATATCGTTCAGTTATCGACCAGCCCGGAGCTACTTGTCATCTCCAAGCTATCCACATGTCACTACACCATATGGCATAGACATCGCAATCTCCCTGAATTACACAGATGTGGACCGTAACAAAGGGATAATCACTGCAGCCGTTTCGGCTCAAGGCATTTCCATCTACGGAATCCAGAACTTGGGCAATGGCATCTATCGGGTGACACTGAACGTAACGGGTTTGTCCAAGGGCGACCATCTGTTCAACATCAGTGCATCTGCACCGCAATACGAAACGAAGATCCTGACGTTCACTCTTACGGTCAGAATCGCCTATACCTCCGCTATTCCCACAGTCGGTTCCCTTGACATTCCTGTCGGCAATAGCCCGATCTTCTTTGTGAGGTTCTGGGACACCGACCGCGATCAGCCCGTGACGAGCGCCTCCATGACATCTTCTTGGATTCGAACCCTAACTGCAATCTACTTACCTGCAGAACAGAGGTATCAGGTACAGTTCGTGACTCTGGACACTGATGAATTGAGGCCGAACCTTGTAGTTAGATTCAACTTCTCATATGGCGAAAACTATCAGTTTGGCATCTTCAATATTACAGTCACCATCAGGACGCACAGCACAGAGTTCCGTCTAGTGAGTGCTGTACAACCGACCTCGTACAATGGAATGATTAACATATCGTTGTACTACGGCGACCTCGACAATAATGCTGGTATTGACTCGGGTCTTGTTTCGCACAAGGTCAAAAACTCTACCGGACTCGTTTTATCAAGCTTGATTAATAGCGGCAGCGGCTACTATGTTGTACGAGTATCCGCGTCTCAGTTCCGTAGCTTGGGCCTGCAGACTCTGACGGTCTACTTCAACTGGACCGGGTCGATCTACAAGTACTATAACAAGACCGTTGTGGCAGGAGCCAACATCATAGGGGAGGACTCCAAGTATACGCTGTTGCAGGCTTCTGAGCCGACACCCTATCTCGACAACATGAGCTATACATTCCTGTATGCCGAGCTCTACAGCGGCACTGGTATTACCAATGCAACTCAAAACGTGTTCATCAGTGTTATGTTCCAAGGGGAATCGGCGGATCTCTCCAAGGTCAACATCTGGGAAACGAACAGAGGCACAAGCCCCGGGTACTATTCCATCCGGTTCAACACTACCCTGTTTGCTCACACGGGTCTCATTTACATGAATGTGTTCATCAACTGGTCAAAGGGTGTTTCACCGTTCTACACCAATCGCACTGATGTCATTTCTGTGCGCATTCTCGCTCGAGATACTCTAGTATCCATCTTCCCACCATCACCAACGGCATGGGGTGAGAATGCGACGTTCTCTTTCACCTATGATGATGTCACAGGAGGTGGAAGTGAGCCAATCGGTATTGACGCCAAGATGACAATATCGCTTAGTCTGTCCAGCTTCACTCTGACCTACAACAGCTTGACAAAGACATTCTCGGTGTCGTTTAGCACGAGCCAATCACCGATTGGTGATGCGCCAATAGGCTCTAAGTCGTTCATATTGAACGTCAGGTGGGCCGGGTCACCATATTACGCAAACCGAACTGGACTTTCAGTCACGATTACGGTGATCGCTCGGCAGACGGTTCTGGATTATCAGTCTCCGGCTCCGACTCAGTACCTTGACAATGTCACTTTCATCGTGACGTGGACTGATGTGACGGCTTCTCCTGTGGGCATCACTGGTGCAACAGTGACGCTCTATGATGGGGTTACCCCAGTATCAGCTACGAAGTACAAGGTCACACCACAGGGAGGTGGCAGCTACTCAGTCCAGCTCAATACCACCTACAAGGCCTCGCCAGGGACCTATTCATTGAGGATTATCCTAACAAGACCCGAGTTCTACATACCGCTCGCTAACTCCTCGAGACCGTTCAACATCAGGTACCGCGTTACACTCGTTTCGGCAGAGCTGCCCGGTGAAGTTCCATACAACTCGTCAGTTGTGGTGAACGTTCACTATCGCGATTCACTGAAGCTGACTGAGATTGGCAACGGCAGCGGGCTCACTTCTATAAGGATTCTCAATGGTACAGGTTGGCTCTTCACCTGTTCTTGGCAACCTGCATTCGCTTACTATGTTCTCACAGTCTACACTTACAATCACCCTGAGCTCCAGATTGGCAAACTCTACACACTCCACATCAACATGACATACGCGAGTCAGGTTCCATTCTATGATTGGGATGATACCTTCGTTTCATTCCAGTTGCGCCTGAGAGTCACAACTCTGAGTGCCTCGGCTCCGACATCCACGCCCTATCTGAACTACGCAAACTTCACAATTGACTATCTTGATGTGGATGCGGGTGGCATGGGCATTGGATCCGCCAGCATCTCCATCAGGAAAGGCGGTGTGCTCCTGCTGCTCGGAACAGAGTATCTTGCCACCGAGAATTCTCCGGGTGTGTGGGCCATATCGGTTAACACCACTGCACTTGGAGGTCTTAGCACATGGCAGGTGGTCGTGTATGCGACATGGTACGGTAGACCCTACTACTCGAACAGGACACAGTCTGTAGACATTCCAGTCATTCGGCGTCCCACTTCTGTTGATATTCTAGTACCGCCATCACTGACTCGATATCTTGACAGTGTTATGTTCACAATAGCCTATGTTGATTCGGGAAGAGGATACTACATCTCTGGGGTATCCGACAAAATCCTCATCCTTAACGGCACAAAGTATCTATCTTCTGGCCAGTATACCGTGGTAGCAGGGACATTTCCTGGGACATTCGACATAAGAATTAACTCGACCATTCTTAGTGCCCGGTTGCTGACGAACTACCAGCTGATCGTGAAGGTCTACTGGCTCATTTCTGTGCCCTACTATGCAAACAGCACGACTACTGTACGGGTGACAACCACCAACAGAGTTGGTACACTGACCTGGAATCCGATAGACAATACGCCCCTCGGGGATTTGATGAACCTCACCTTCTACTACAAGGACTCAGACACCGGTGCAGGGATTGCTAACGCAATTGTGCAGTTCGACTGCGTGCAGAAACCGGGTCTCCAGGTCGGAGTTGACTACACGATCGAGAAAGGTACTGGAGCAAGCACAGGTACATACATAGTCCGAGTTGACACCGAACGGCTGTTGGGCATACGGACCTACGCGTTCACATTAACTGTTCTGTGGAGTCCCACTACTGTCCCGTACTACTCTAATCAGACGCCTAGGTCTATAGGCGGCACAGTCAGGATAATCTCCGCTTCGCTTACTACTGGTCTTCCCACGCCTTCAACAGTGCCATACTACGAGATTGTGTCGATCGATGTAACTTTCGACGACGCCGACCATTTGCGGCCCATCCCAGGCGTGACAAAAAGCAATGTGAGCGTTACGTACGTACCGGGTGCACAACCCGAAGTTTGGGGATTCAGCGAGTTAGGCGGCGGCGTCTACAGGATCACAGTGAACATCTCTGATTCAGGACTTGCTGGACTGAAATCGCTGAAGATAGCCTTCAACTGGTATCCGTACACTGTATTAGAGAGACAGGTTCAGTTCCAGGTCAGATACAGGAACGGAGCATTGTCAGCTCCTTCGACTCTACCTCCGTTCTACGCAGGCGATCCATCCTTCATCGTCCTGAATCTCACTGACATTGATGGCGGGAAACCACTAGCAGGCGGCACATTGGCCATTACATGGGGCTCAACCAGCTCTTGGCAGTATATTGGCTCAGGGCTGTACAATGTGTCTTTCGCGACGCTTGGAATGCCTGCGGGCTCTCGGACTATGCAGATACAGGCGTCCAAGGCCAACTTCACCATTCAGCTATTAATGGTCGATGTATACCTCAGGGCCGTTCCGATGGCGATTCTGCCCGGAGAGGACCTCGATGGTAAGTCAGTGTACTGGGGCAGCACGATTGTCATCCATGTCCTCATGAACGATACTCTTCACGGAGTGCCTATCACGGGAGTGACTGTCACCTACACCTTCGGCCAAAACTCAGGTAGTCTTGCACCGACGTCACCAAGCGGCAACTACTCAGCAGTCATCGATACCTCATTGGTGGCTTGGGGCGCCACCATAGTGCAGATTCGCGCTGAGAAGGATAACTATGCCTTGGCTGAGGCCCAGATCACGCTGAATGTAGAGAGACTGCCAACATACCTGACCTCAGATGCCTACGCGATTGATCTGCCCCGAGGTACTCCTTGGGTCATCATCGTCTACTTGAACGATACATACAACAACCAGCCAGTCATCGGTGCAACTCTACGTATCTACTGGTCCTATGGAATCCCTCAATCTGATTACGTAACGCCTCTCGGACTTGGGTATTATCAGTATTCACTGGCCACCGCGTCTGCTAATGTCGGTACTACCTATACAATCAGTATTGTAGCCACAAAGGCCAACTATCTGAATGCATTGACTACTCTCACGCTCACTGTAACAGCTACACCCACCTTTACGAGGCCTGACAGTGAAACCAGCACGTACGACAATAGGACCTTCTACTGGTCCGAAATCGTGAGAGTAGGTGTGTTGGTCACCGCCAATCTGTCGCCGCTAGACGTGGATTACTACCGGAACGATGTAGTTGTCACATGGCAAAGCCCGGGCGGACTAGGCGGTACTTTCACTCGTGATTCAGACGGACACTACACCTACGTTCTAAACACATCTCTTCTCTCTGCAGTCACATATACGCTCTGGATAACCTCGAGCTCAGCAAGCAACCCGGCCTTTACTGATTCCAGTATGGTAGTCACAATAGTGATCACAAGGATTCCGACTTTGGTGAGTTCACCCAGTTCCCAAGAGAGATACTGGGGCTGGAGCGGATGGTTCGTGTTCAACTACACAAATCCTGTGACGAACGCTTCGATAGGTAACGTGTCCTATGGCCATGCTGTGAGTGCGACATACCTGTGGGACAACGTGCAGTACGATGCGGTCTACTGGGGGAATGGGCAGTATGCCATCTTCATTAACACCACTGATGTTCTGCCTAGCACTCAGGCGATTAAACTGGAATTCCGCTATGACAACTACATACCATCATCCGGATCATTCAATCTCGTTGTGAAAGGAATACCTACGAACATCAGAGTCTACTATCAGAATGGGATCTACAATCCAGACACGGGCATGTATAGGGTAGCATACGGTGATGACCTTGTTCTGATATTTTTCTACAATGCCACAGTATCCTCCAACGACACGCCTTTCTTCGGAGGCATTG
Source organism: Candidatus Thorarchaeota archaeon (assembly GCA_003345595.1). Taxonomy (GTDB): domain Archaea; phylum Asgardarchaeota; class Thorarchaeia; order Thorarchaeales; family Thorarchaeaceae; genus OWC5. The sequence continues at coordinate 39,602 of PRDI01000039.1, forward strand.
AGAACGCCTCCTGGTCAGGCGATTACGGCTTTCCAGCACTGATTCCGCCCGACGCTTTGGCTGGGTCTGTCAACATCACACCACTTGCCGGTGGTAACTACAGTCTAGTCTTCCGCTCCGCCAATTACAGGATTCATACAAGTCCGTATCGCCTGAACATCATGGCCTACCTTGCCAATAGAGACGCAAAGACCATCGATGTATTCATCAAGGTCGAGTCAATTGATACTGACCTCACAATAGAGGGGATGCAGGGTAACTCACTTTCTATGTCCTACGGTGACACCAGAACTCTGACACTCCTGTATTATGACAACTGGACGCTGCATAACAGGCCCGGAATATCCGGAGGATATGTTGAACCACGCATCGGCAGTTCTGTTCTCGTGATATCGACTAGCGAACTCGGGAATGGAAGGTATGAGTTGACCATCTTTGCAGACCCTGGCTGGATTCCAGTGTTCTTGCAGGAGAACCGACTCTATGTTGACATACAGCTGTCCGCGCTTAACTATGCCAACATCACAAAGACGATTACCGTTGTAGTCACGCCAACTGAGATCCAGAAGACTCTGACAGCCGCCGTGAACTATGGCTTCCCAATCTTCTTTGTGGCAATGACGGCACTTCTTCTCTGGGTGAGGGTCTTCAGCGTGCCCAAGCGACTGCGCCAGATCAATGCGCAAATCAAGGCATTGCGCAAGGGCCGGATGCCCAAGCCAGTTGGTGAGGCCAAGAGCAGAGAGCAGCTTGTCGCCGACCTGTTCAATGACACGTTTGCCGAGCTCAGCCTTACTAGGACGGCAGACCAGATGCCTGCTGAGTCAGTGACCATTGCGATACCCGAGATGGGCGAGCTCTTAGTCCAGCTATCATTGCTCACGCACCTCAACCAGCAGGAACTTGACGACTTCAAAGCTGACATTTCCAAGATGAAGATGAGCGAGCAGGCCGCGTTCGTCAAAGAGGTGATCACTCAGGAGGCTCTTCGTGTCGCTCGCCGCGAGGGTAAGACTGTTGAGCAGGTCCTTGCGGGCTTGAAATCCCAGACCACAAAACGACTTGGTGAGGAGAAGCCAGTCGAGGAGGTGCCCGAGGAAGCCGCCGAAGAGCCAGTCATACTGAAACGTGAAGCGAAGGTTGTCGAGAAGGTTCCAGCTCCCTCAGAGAGGGTGACCCCAAGGCCGACTCGACCCGTCGGCGAGGAAGCAGCGCCTGTAGGAGACAAGCTCAGTCCCTTCGAACTCGCTGAGCTCAAGAAGCAGCTCGAAGCGAAAGGTGTACCTGCAAATGAGATTGACACCATAATGGAGCAGGCAAAGCAACTGCCTCGTGACCTTGTCGAAGAGCTCGTTAAGAGCATCACCGGAGGAGGGTAGTGGGAGAGCATAGCTCTTCTACGGCCCTCATGTCCTTCCTCTACTCTTCTTCCTCCCCAAGGAAGTGAGAGAGTGGCAGGGTGGTCCCAAAGCTGACAGGCTTTGAGCGCGACGCTCGTCTCACAGGGTATTGCGGGTGCTTTGCCAGTGTGTATTTGAAGTACGCCGCACTCTCCGCGACGTTGACATGTACCTGAGCACAGCTGGCGAGAGCCTTTCCTCCGGCAGGAAGATCGGGGCTCTTTGGAGAGGAAGGTGCTGATACCAGAGTCACTATTCCCCTGCTGAGAGTGAAAGCCATGAGTCTTGTCGCCATGTGCGAGAGCTGCTGCAGTCCCTCTCCTGTCAGCCCCTCTGTGATGTAGAGGTCAGGGAGTCCTGCGACAATGAGCATCCGTGCAGGGGCTCTCTCAAAGAACTGGTCAAGCTGGTTCATCACTAGCTCGTACGTCTGGGACGAGTTGAACGCACGGGATATGTAGACACGGTCCATCACATCTTCTGGCTCAAGTCCCAACTCAAACGAGAGGTCAGTCAATTTGTCAATTCTGATCATGTTTGCACTGTCAATGATGATTGTTGGACTGTTAATGCCTCCACGTTCCTCAGGGAGTTGTACTTGGACCGCAGCACGCAGAAGGTCCTCGTTCAGGCAGCGGCTTCCATAGAAGAGATGCACGAGCCCCATCTCAAACCCGCCGCCCAGCAATGTGTCCAGAGGCTTACTCCCGGTACTCACTACCCGGCGCATCATTTGGTCTGCTGTCTGGAACCCTGCTCCTGTGAGCGCCTCTTGTCTATTCATCCCAATAATAAGCCGTCATTACGGGTTATAATGACCCCTAATCATGGCCGGCGCCAGAGGAGCGCCTCGAATACTCATTTCAGAGATTAGTCCGAAACTGACTTAAGGACCGCACACGCTGCACCAATCTCAGGTGACACGAGAATGGTCAAGTACGAAGGCTTCGATTTTCCAGACAGCCTGTTCTACACAAGCGACCAGATCTGGTTGAAGAAAGAGGACAAGACCGTAAGGATTGGATTCACACCCTTTGGCATGGACCTCGCGGGGAAGATCAAGTTCGTCCGGCTGAGACCGGCAGGCAAGCCGATTGAAGCGGGCAAGAGCATTGGCACGCTCGAGTCGGGCAAGTGGACTGGACCAGTGAAGTCCCCGGTGACCGGCATGCTCAAAGCGATTAACGAGGACCTCAAAAACACCCCCGGACTTCTTAACGAAGACCCGTACGGCAAGGGCTGGATAGCAGTCATCGAGCCCACGAAACTAGATGCCGAGCTCAAGACGATGCAGGGTGCAACCGGGCTTGAGGCATGGGTCAAGAAAGAGTTCGCTGAGAAGAAGAAGAAGTAGTGCACAATCGCGTGTGTGGCCGGTCAGACCGGTCACACTCTCTCATTTTCTCCTAGTGAGTTCTCGCCTCATGCTCATTGCCGCATCATATAGCACCTCAGGGGGCACTAGGATATAGAGCAGATTGCGCGAGTAGCCAGACTCGAAGACAATACTCTGGAATATCAGAGTCTGAAGGCTCTTGTCTATGTCATCAGGTGTATAGTTGATGCCAAGTTCCTCGCACTTTATCATAACATTCTCGTTCAGTGTCTGACGGTCCACGTAGGTTTCTGTTCTGTATCTCATGAGATGCTCAGACATCACCTCAAGCACGAGCAGCGTCATGAAGTCGTTCGTGCTGATTGTGTCGACCACGTCCAAGTAGTCTTGGTCATGTCCGAGCGATACTATTCGGGCTGTCGCTGCACGGACTGCATCTGAGTCTATCTCCTGGCCGCGCTGGGACAGAGGCCAGAGTGCCTTGAGTGCCTCTATTGATGTCTTGGGCTTGGATGCATCGAATTCACAGACGATGTCAGTGATGTAGCGCAGAACCTCTTCTGTGAGGCCAAGGGGGAACGTGTCTTCTACCCTCATTCTCACTATATCATACAGCTGTGACTGCGTGTATGTATCTAGGTGGACCTCAAAGTCATAGGCCATCTGTGTAGCTGGTGCCTTTGTCAACAACCTGTAGTCATGACTGTTCAGTACCCCTATTGTGCTCGCTTTGATCTCCTTAGACAGACGAGCGAGTTTAGAGTACATGTCTTCGTTTCCCTCGTCTATGTTGTCAATCACGAACACTGTTCTCTTCCTCGCATCCGTTGCCATACGCTTGAAGTGCATCCAGAGGACGTCCGCGTCGAAAGCGACTGTGATTGGCTTATTCTCTTTCCTATGGATGGCGTCGTTGAGCTCTGACACGATCTCGAGAACGTCCTTGCTCTTGGCATCCACGTATATCGTGTGCGCGTCGAACCGTTCAGGAATGACCTTGGTCAGGAAGTACCGAGAGAAGACTGTCATGCCGACACCGGTGATCCCATGAACAAGGCAGTTGACCCCGTACTCTTCTTCGTAGGCGTCCTTGTATACGCCTGTTATTGCTTCGAGCTCCCTGTCACGGTAAAGCAGCGTTTCAGGCACATAGTACGGGTCGAACAACCCCTTGGGACTGCGTTGCGGCCTGCTCATGTTCATCGGCCGCTTGTCCTCTTGAGCGTATATAAACCACCCACGAGACGCATGACCGAAAGTATTCCATGTGATGCTACACCATGGAGCTTAGAACTTCGTTGCAGTTGGGCTGAAGGAGGAACGCGTTGAATCCTCCACCGATGATTCCTCTCAGTTCCTGAAGCCTCGCCAGCTTGATCTTGTCACTGTAGGGCCACTTGTGCTCGGGTTTTGGCGTTATTCCCATTCTTTCACACATGCGTACTATGTCAAGTACGGCTTCAAATATCTGGGCCTTAGTCTTTGTTTCGGGGCGTATCTCTCTGGAGTGCATTATGATTCCATAAGCCGGAGTGTTGTCGCCCAAGTACCACTTGCTCGGGGCATGACCATACTTTGCGAAAGGCGTGAACCCATGCTTCTCCAAGAGTGAATCTATCTTATCGACCCCACGCTGCATCTTGGTCAGACTCTTCCCAAAGAAACCATAATCTTCGAAGAGAGCCATCTGGAGTCCTGTCTTCGGGTTGCGTTTGGGCAGCTTCAATCGAATATCCTTGAGCGTTGCCAACTCACTGTCTGACAGTTTCCTGATGTCCGTAATCTGTCGAAGCTCGGACTCGTAGCTCTCAGGGTATTCGAGTATGAGCATGGGTGGCTTGAGGTCACCGCGGACATCAGGATGGGCAGACACAACCGCCTCTCCATACCTTATCGGGCTCTTGGACTCAATCATACGGAAAAGAACTCTGCCGAGCTCATCACAGCTGTTGTATTCAGCAAGGCCTCCAACAAGGGTTTCGCGAGTGATAGGTCTGATGGCGAGACGCAATTCCGTCACAAACCCCAAGGTTCCATGAGCGCCGGAGAGGTCGTGTATTCCCATGTTTGCCCCGTTAAGCGCAGCCTCAAGTTCCGAGTCGCCTGATCTGACACCATCTCTGTCGATGCTGATACGTCTGCCATCGTAGAGAACCATCTTGATTCTGACGACGTTGTCGCGCATAGTACCGTTGACCCACGCATCATTTCCACCGGCGTCTGTATTCACCATCCCGCCCACAGTCGCGACATCTCTACTGCTCGGAGTTACGTAGAACTTCATTTTTGATGATGCAAGTAGAGCATTGATCTCATCCGGAGTTGCCCCAGGCTGGACATCCACGAAGCCCTGATCTTTCGAAACAGAGAGTATCTCCCTCATTCGGAGACTGCTTATCATGACCCTGTCGCGGTCGCCTCCGGTGCATGCGCCGCTCAGCCCTGAGCCTCCTCCCTTGGGCGTCACATCATAGCCCTTCTCTCTGGCCGTAGCTATCGCCCCCAGGACCTCATCTTCAGTTCTGGGATAGAACACACCCTTGATCTTGGTGAAGTCCATGCGATAGTAGATTGAGGCGTTTGCGCCTATGGCGATGTCTCTGAGCTTCAATCACGCCTCACGCTCCTGCAGCGCCTCGTAGACGAGCTCGACTATGTCTCTTGTCTTCAAGTCGTTGAGCAGAAGCTGTTCTCTGCAAGATGGACAGGCAGTTATGATGGTGACGTCTTTCAGATGCTCGCGTGCCGCACGAAGCTGCATAATCTTTTCACTGAGGCTGGGATCAGTCATTCTGAGCAGCCCGCCGCCACCACAACAGCTCAGTTCCAGTTCCCGGAACTCCACTCCCATCTTCCTCAGCAGGGACCTGGGTTCTGTCTTCACTCCACATATCCTATGGAGTTCACACGGATCATGATAGACGAACTTCTCAGTCTGTTTGTACTTTGGGATTGTCTTCAGCATTCGGTCGAGAAACTGGGTGTGATGGATCACTTCGACTCCCTGGAGTCCGTGATTCTTGGATAACTGAATTAGACATCCTGGGCAGCAAGTGATGACTTTCTTCGCATGGGCTTCTTCGATTACACTTCGATTGTGCTCTCTCAGATCTTTTGTCCCCTTCTCGTATCCCATCAGGTCGAGAGGATGACCGCAGCAGAATTCCTCCGCACCCATAACAAGGTAGTCGACCTTGAGGGTTTCAAGTGTCTTGAACAGTGCTTTGAGGACATCGACTTGAGTCCCTCTGAACGACATCAGACAACCCAAGAAGACTAGAACGTCTGCAGTCTTCCCCTTGGCGAACACCCTGTCTTGGATGTGGGGTATCTCGCTCTCCAGCTCATCGAGCCAATAGACGGCCCTGTCTTCTGGGGATAAGCCGTAGATGTTCTTCACATTCTCAAGAGAGTCCTTCAGTGCATCAAGGTACTCGAACTCCTCAGGTGATGTTTCAATCGCTTTGGCTCTCTGCTCATGCCAGACCCTGAGCAGGTCTACATCAGATGAACAGGCCTCATTGCATCTACCGCACATAGCACACTGGAAGAGCAGTCTTCTAAACTCCTTCGCGGCCTCAGGATCAGACTCGACCTGATCCATGATCTGGAGCAGGTATATCTTGCCTCTAGGAGAATACTGCTCTTCACCCATGACGTCAAAGATAGGGCATAGTTTCATGCATGAGCCGCAACGGACGCATTTCTCATAGGATGCGCTTGTTGACACTTGGCGGAACACCTTCTCTGAGGTTCCAGACCTCTTGCAGAAGAAGGTCTGTCAGTTTTTCATTCTTCCCACGCTTTATAACACGTGGGGAAGATGCACAATCGGGTGCCTATCTTCCACTTCAACGCTGCGCTGGTCGGTGCTCGTTTCGGTGCGTATTTATGTGTATTATCATCGCTAGTGGTGGCTGTCGGCAGGCTCAGGATAAGACTACCATGAACCGGCGCAAAGCGTCCTCACTTGTGGTCGTTGCAGTCATGGTCCTAGCTGTGGGAATCATCTTGCTGCCTCCACTCGATACCCCATCAGAAGACGGCAATCAAGATGGAACGACCTCGTTGTCTCCACATACGTTCAACAACCTGAACTGGTGGGACATAGCGTCCGAGCTCGGGACCAAGGGTACTCTACTAACGACGCTTCAGGTGATTGCTGGCTACGGCCCGCGATATGACGGAAGTCCCGGTTACTACCTCGCGGGCGGTTGGTTGATTGATCTCCTGTCATCGATGGGGATCACGACAACCTACTATGGCAATCATGACTCTGTTTTGGGCTTTCAGCCAGGCTATGGCAACGACAGTCGGGCAATCGTGTTTGGTGCCCATCTCGATTCAGCCGCAGTATCGATTGGCATAGAGGAGAATCTGGGTGGATGCGCGGTTGTCGCTAGCATTGCCAGTATACTCTCCCGATTCAGACTTCCTATCGACGTCTACTACTGCTTCTTTGCAGGCAACATGGAGTTCCTCGATGACCAGCAGAGGAACCGGGCTATGTGGGGTTCTAGAGAGATCTCTGCTCACTTGGTCGAAGAAGGCGTTGACGTCATAGCCTTCTACAACTTCGATGAACTGCTCTTCAGGAACTTGGCCCAGAGTGAAACACAACGCCTTGTTGCGGAATATCGTACAACGGTTCTTTTTGGCTACCACTCGACTGCATACTTGGCGGATCTTCTTGTCACCTTCATGAGACTGTCAGGACTTAACATAATGTCCACTGTCGAAGAGGTTGGCACCCAGACTGATCACTGGTCCTTCTGGGACCGCTTGCTTCCAGCAGTCAATGTCAAGAGCGGCCACACTTCCGATCCGGATGATCCATTCTTTGATTCACTCAGTAATCCCCACTTCAACACGACCCAAGGCTTCTTGGTCGCAAGAGCCGCTGCCTCTGTGGCAGTCTACCTCTCCATGCAGGGAAACGGTGAAAGGTCGACACAGAAGCTTCAGGGCACCATTGATCCGGGAGACCAGCTGACCCTCAGGGCCGTGATGACTGTTCCTCAGATGCTGTCAATGAGAGGTGTTTGCTCAGGAAACAGCATCCTCACTGTTCGGGTCTTCGGCAGGACCACCTCTCTGCTTGACTTATCAGCGATTCCCAATGGCAACTTCACTATCACGTGTGAGCTAGCTGCTGAGTTGGGTCCTGTTAATGTTCAGGTCGTCAACCAGGGGAATCTCTCTGCCAATGTCACGTTGTATCTCGATTACGACTCGGATACGGATGGCAATGGCGTGTTCGATTCGTTCCAGTACATCTGGCCCAGCCCAGAGCCGCCTCTTGACTGGGATGGCGATGGCCTGAGTGACGCCGAAGAAGCAGTTCGCGGCACTGACATATTCAAGCCCGACACTGACTCAGACATGATAGGTGACTCGGTTGAAGTCGAATACGGCTTAGACCCCCTGCGGAACGACGCAGACGAGGATCCCGATGCTGACGGTCTCACAAGCTTCCGTGAAATAGCCCTCGGCACACATCCACTCAACAGCGATACCGATTCTGACGGTATGCCCGACGGATGGGAAGTGGACTATGGCACCAATCCGCTCGTCAATGATGCAGCATCTGATCCAGACAATGACACACTGACGAACATTGAGGAGTACAGGTGCAGGGCCGATCCTCTCTCAGCTGATGGAGATGCGGACGGGGTGCCAGATTCGACCGAGGTGTCATTAGGAATGGATCCTATGAATCCGGACAGCGACTCAGATGGCTTGCGGGATCAAGTGGAGCTCCTCGAGGGAACGAATCCACTGGTCCCGGACTACGATGCTGATGTCCTGTGGGATGGTCCAGATCCCAATCCCCGGATTAATCTTCTTCTCGTGATTGGTCTAATCATCATATTGCCTGTTGTGGTGGGTTCGTTCATCTTCTGGCGTCGTATTAGGTAGGATGCGCACAGCTACACAGATAGGCGATGCTATCTTGATATCCTTCAGAAAGAGTAGATGCCACGGAGTGTCGGCCGCGGCATCTAGCTGGCTCTGACTATGTCGGTGGAGCCTTTGGAATATGGCCCTGCTTGTAGAGGATGTCCGAGGCCGCGCGCGCAGTTCTGATGACATCTTCTGCGTGCTTGTACAGATCCTTCTCCTCCCAGTGTTTCCGGGCAATGCCTTGTTCTATTGCCTTCATGCCGACAGCAGTGGCCTCTTTTGGATACAGTTCCCATTGTGACATCGTTGGAATGACGCGCCTCGGGGACGCTTCTTTAGCGCCGAGGTCCGCAAGAGCTTGGGCCGCCGCGATACACATCTCGTCAGTTATGGTTCGAGCCTGAACATCTAGTGTGCCCCTGAAGATACCTGGGAAGCCAAGAGAGTTGTTAATCTGATTGTCGAAGTCGCTCCGTCCAGTGCCGACGATCTTCGCACCTGCGTCGAGCGCATCCCACGGCCATATCTCAGGGTAGGGGTTGGCGCAAGCGAAGACAATGGAGTCCTTTGCCATCTTGGCGACCCACTCCTTCTTCACGCTACCTGGCACGGGCGTAGCCGCAGTGATCAGAATGTCGGCTCCCTTTATGACCTGCCCGAGGTCTCCCGTCATCCTCTCAGGATTTGTCTTCTGCGCTAGGTCATACTTGAATTTGTCCTCATCACGTTCCTTGACAATGTCCTCACGGTCTGCATAGATTGCTCCCTTGGAGTCGACAAGGATTACGTTCTTTGGGCTGACTCCCGCGGAAAACATGAGATATGCAGTACGGGTGTTAGCAGAACCGACGCCGAGCATAGCAACTCTGACGTTCCTGATGTCTTTCTTGACAACTCTGAGTCCGCCCATAACTCCGGCCAGCACGACTGTTGCAGTACCTTGGGCGTCATCATGCCACACAGGAATCTTCACCGTGGGGTCTTTCCGAAGGGTTTCGAGGACCTCGTAGCATTTAGGCTTCTCAATGTCCTCAAGGTTGATGCCTCCAAACGACGGTTGGATGAGCCTAACAGTCTCAATGATCTTTGCAGGGTCCTTGGAGTCTACACATATCGGCCAAGCATCTACTCCCCCCAGATACTTGAACAGAAGTGCTTTGCCTTCCATGACTGGGCCTGCCCCATATGGGCCTATGTCACCAAGGCCTAGGACTCTTGTGCCATCACTTACCACAGCGACCATGTTGCCTTTGTTGGTCATCTCATATGCTAAGTCTTCGTTGTCCCTTATCGCTAGGCATGGCTTTGCTACACCAGGTGTATACCATATGGCGAAGTCGCTGAATTCGCGTACGGGACACTTGCCGATGCTCATGATCTTTCCCCTGTAAAATGGGTGGAGTATCATGGCGTCCTTACCCGGCTTCTCAGCCCTCTTTTTGAGATCCTCCACCGTGAGCTTCTCTTCGGCCTTCGGTGGTTCTGTTGTCTTCTCGGCCTTCTTCTCAGGCTCCTTCTTTGGAGCTGCAGGTTTCTTCTCAGGCATAGTGATGAGCCCCTGTACTTGATCTATGACAGACCTATTTCTGCAGGTCTGACTGGGCGAGCTGGTCTGCAGCCTCGATTAAAACCTATGCCTAGACATCCGCAGGATTATTCTTCTCGTCAGTGCAGCACCTAGCCACTAATTGATAAGGAATCTCGACTGGCTTTCCACCGATGCGCTATGGTCCCGTCTGCTGGTCATGAGTTTCACACGAAAAGCGGGTATGTACGAGGAAAGCTGCCCTCCCACAGTCTAGACTGGGCTACTAGGCCCGCAACGTTCAAGGAGTATCCTGGAAAAGAAAGTGTTCCTCTACCCGCGCCTGAGACTTCTGGAGGTCCGGGGATCTGGGAATCTCTGCGCAAGAGGCGAAGCGTCAGAGCCTATAGCCAGGTACCAGTGACCAAACAGGAGTTGTCGCAGCTACTTTGGGCAACGCAAGGGATTACTGCTCGACTCAGGGATGGACTGCGGACTGCTCCATCCGCCGGCGCCCTGTATCCGATTGAGACTTATGTCTGTGTTAACCGGGTCACAGACCTCGAGCAAGGCCTCTACCATTACGATGTCCGAGGCGGAAGGCTGGATGTTCTGAAGAGAGGCGATCTAACGAGAGCGGTTGCCGCCGCAGCATTGGATCAGGAAATGGCCGCACGTTCTGCAGTTGTTTTCATCTGGTCAGCCGTCTTTCCTAGGTCTGTTTGGAAGTATCTTGATCGTGCGTATAGATATGCATACATGGACGTGGGACATATCGCACAGAATCTGGCCCTTGCCGCGGAGGCCATTGGTCTTTCAACCTGCCAGATTGGCTCTTTCTATGACAACGAGGTGGATAGCCTTATCGAAGCGGATGGCGTCCAAGAGGCCGTCGTGTACCTGAGCAGCGTTGGGCGAGCGGCAAGGAAGTGAAACTGCCGCACACTTTGGCGGCAGCCCTAATCCCACTACAGCTTCAAGCCCCAGAAATTGAGTATCTGATCGGCGTGTTCGCGCGTCTTCACTCTGTCGAGACCTTCAGGACCGCCGAATATTCCTTCTATCTTGCCTTCAGCATCTATAAGGAAGGTCACGCGTTGAACACCCAATAGCTCCTTTCCAAGAATCTTCACGGGCCTGTACACCCCATAGAGCTTTGCGATTGCGTGGTCCTCGTCTATGAGCAGGGTGAAGTTGAGCCTGTGATTCTCCTTGAACCGCTGGTGAGACTCCCGAGAACCGCCTGAGACGCCATAGACGTCAATTCCCTTTTCTAGGAATGTGTTATAGCTATCCCTGATAGAACAAGCTTCCGCCGTGCACCCGGGTGTTTCATCAGCAGGGTAGAAGTACACAACTACTCTCTTTCCTCTCTTTTCGCTGAGCTTGAACGACTCTCCAGTGTCTGTAGTTGTCTGGAAGTCTGGCGCATTATCACCGATTGACAACAATTTAATTACCTCCTACAGCTTCAAACCCCAGAACTTGATCACTTGCTGGGCATGCTCTTTCGTGTCAACCTTCTCGATCCCTTCAGGCCCGCCGAAGATCCCTTCAACTTTCCCCTGTTGGTTGATCAGAAAGGTAGTCCTCTCAATGCCCATGTAATCCTTGCCGTACAGCTTCTTGGGTACATACACGTCGTACAGCTTTGCAATCCTGTAGTCCTCATCCATCAGTAATGGAAATGGCAGGCTATACTTCGCCTTGAAATCCTGATGCGAGCCAACCGGCCCACCGGAAACACCATAGACTACCGCATTGTTGCTATTGAACGCCCTGTAGCTGTCTCGTATAGAGCATGCTTCCGCAGTACAGCCCGGTGTATCATCCTTCGGATAGAAATAGAGCATCACTCTCTTTCCTCTCAGAGCGCTCAGTCTGAACTTCTCCCCAGACTCTGTCGTCGTTTCGAAGTCTGGTGCAACCTCGCCAATCTTTACCATAACCTTCACCTCTCCAGTTTACTATTGTTAATAGCCTAATAAGCCTTGCCTTGTATCGCCAGTCCGGCTCTCTCTGCTGCAATTACGCCCGAAGTCTCATAGCACGCAACTCTTAAGGAGCCCCTGCCCCGGCATCATCGCCCGCGTAGGGAGTGATCAGAGTGTCAGGGTCTCCAGTTATGTTCAAGTCGATGAGGTTGGCGTGGACTCTCTTTGTTGCGGAGGCCCTCCTGCTAGCTGTCGGCGGCTATTGGGTTACTCTGATTCTCTCTAGTACTGACAGCTTTTTCGGGCTTGCCTGGTTCATTGTTGTCGCAATGTACGCGGCTGTGGTGGGATTCTGCATCGGATGGAAGACAAAGAAGTCGACTGTGATCTATGTAGCGCCCCAGTGGCAATTCGAGCCCCTTCAGCTCAAGGCAGACGAATGCCGTAAGCTGGTCAGGGAACACAACAGACAGTTCAGGCGCCTTGTCGCCGCGAGCAGCTTCTGGCACTTCTACATCCCGATACCTCTGATTCTAGCGAATATCTCACTACCATACGATGGCTCCTTCCTGTACCCAGCACTGTCACCATTCATTCCTCTGCTGTCGTCTCTCATTCTTCTTGGCGTTCATGCGACTACCACATATGGTGGCTTCAGTGCGACGTCAAACGCAGCTTCTCCGGACTTCACGTTGCCCCTGATACGAGAGGCTGTGTGGGTGGCAAGCGTGCAGTCGAAAATCCCCAACATCTCGAATGTCAGAGTGCTTATTGACAGAGCTCAGAGTGGGAATTTTGTTGTGTACAGGAATCCACGTGTGATCGCGCGCATCGCAGGACTGGAGAGTGACGCCTATATCGAGTCCTGGTCCGGTGAGCTGAGAGCAGTCAGCAGAGTGCTCTGCCGGCTGTCCGGGTATGCTTCTTCGGGTGTGACAACGTGGCTGTGGGACTCAAGAGACAGGAACTTCATCAAGTCCACTGCTCTCGACAAGGAAGGCTACTACGTCCGCAACCCTGTGCCGTCGCGAGTTCATGAGCTTGGCGTCAAGGATGTCCTGCTAATCACGCAAAACGCAGTCGCTTTGATTCTTATCGAATACTCGGCAACACGGGGCGAGGATCCACGCATCAATGACATGCTAGAGGTTCTCGGCGTAAAGCACCGAAAGGGCTAATTTGACCGGGAGGCTCTCCCATCTCATTGGAGACCTGTATGTGTCTGCTGATCCTATCGCCTATAGATCGCTTCTGCCATACTACGCGCTGATGTTCGTTGTGATTGTTATATGGATCATCATAGGTGAGGAGCTCTCTCAGTTTGGACTCCTGGCTGCGACATCGGATTCGATGAGTTGGGTGAGAATGGCTGCGGCAGTCATGGGGACAATGTGTGCCCCTATCGCAGTACTATCGTGGAGAATGAAGCAACAGGTCTCAGTCACTTCGCTTGATTGGAAACTCCATGAGCGAGAGATAGAATACTCAGAGTTCGAAGTCCTCCTAAGTGACTACAACAAAGCGTACTCACATCTGATGAATCGCATCGATACTATGTCCGTGGCAATGACCGCAAGTGTTTTCGTCGCGGCAATCTTGCTGCCATTCATAATCGTGTTCTACATACCTGACATCATTGCGACTGCTCCGTATGTCTTTGGTTTTCTCCTGTTGCCGTTTGGGCTTATGGTTGGACGCACAGTCTACTTGGCTGTTCCAAACGATGCTAGCATCGAGTTTCCGTCGGTTTCCTCGAAACTCATCCGGAGGGCAGTCGAGCTGCTGGAAGTAACCTACGGTCTTTCTTGGGCTGGTGTTCGATTGTCCATAGGCGAGACTGCGGGGTACTTCACTCTGCGCGACCCCAGAGCCGTAGGCAGGATCGAAGGTATCGAGAGTTCTGCATGGATTGGCGTCGAAGCGGATGAATCAGGACGCCCAATTGGCGCAGTGGCACGAGTTGCATTAGGCTCTCACGAGAGGGAATTCCATTCTCAGCTCCCCGCTAGCGGAGAGTTGGCTCGTCGCGACCTTGAAAACCTTGTCCGTACATGCTTCACAGAGTACGTCAGTGAACGGGGCAGTGATGAGATGTTAGATGGCATAATGGAGGATTTGGGTATCCAGATGACTAAGGCTGTCGGTCCTGACCCGCAGAAGACAGATGGAGGCGATGCTCTTATCTCAGGCGACCAACGGACACCAAGTGATGCAGAGGACGATGAGAATGAGCGAGGATCAAGTCATTCGGCATGACCGGCAGCGCCCGGTTAACATAGCGTTTGTTGTCATAACGGCGACCTTCATCGTTTCTGGTGCATATGTGGAGTATACTAGCCCTGGTAGCCTTGAAACCATACTGCTGGTCTACTCAGCGACTCCCCTATTCCTTCTTTTTGTTTCCGGGATAATGGGAGCGGGCTCAAAGCGAGCCATAGATTACATTCCCGGAGAGTGGGAACAACGCAGAGTCTGGGCAACGTTTGAACAGTATGATATCATGCTCAAGGAACATGAAAGGGCATACGGTCATCTGTATGCCCATCCAGCTGGGACGATGGCTTGTTGTTGCATGATGCCTGTGGCGTTGGGTGTCGGGGGTCTTGCTCTGCTGTACAAGCTGAATCCGCATCCAGTGTTCAGTTCTTTCATTGACTCATTGATTCTCATCATCATTCTCTACGGGATAGTATCCGTACTTGGTTTCTTTGTCGGCTACCGAGTCCCGAAAATCGACGCTGTGGCTTTCTTCCAGCCCCCGCTGTCTGATGATGTCTACAGGTTCACTCGCGAACTGGCCGATGTCCCCGGCATTAAGGCTGGCGTGAACGTAGAGCTTGGGGAACGCGCAGGTATTCGCACAATCATTGGGGCGGAATGCAAAGCGTATGTTGAGGGTCTGCCTGACACGGTCGCAATCAAGGTCCAAGTTTCGCACTCCGGGTTCGCATATCCCTATCTGGTAGGCACAGTATACAAGGGCAAGACTGTGGAAGCCGAAAAAGAACAAGTCCGTCTGCGGACTAGGTATCCTG
The DNA here is from genome assembly GCA_003345595.1 of Candidatus Thorarchaeota archaeon. GTDB lineage: Archaea > Asgardarchaeota > Thorarchaeia > Thorarchaeales > Thorarchaeaceae > OWC5. The sequence continues at coordinate 54,736 of PRDI01000039.1, forward strand.
CATTGATTGAGTACTCCATGGACAAGGATGTCGCAGTGATGGTAGCCCGATTTGACATCCCAAAGCGTACCAGCGAAGTGCCTTCCATCTCTAGGCAGGATTTCAAGGCCTTGGCAGGAATCTTGGTTGCTAGGCTGAAGCAGGTTTACGAGCCCTCTTAGAGAAGGCATCATAGTTATGTTTAACTGGAATTCTCGGGTATCCTAACTTGTCAACTCATACTTGAGGAGTGTGCAGATGGGACTGTCCCATTGGACGAACAAGTGGGTTCTAATGCTGATAGCAGGCATAGCGATTCAGGCCGTGGCCTATCCTTTGATATGGAACCTTCAGCTGTTCACGCACCAATTCTTTTCTGATGTGTTTGTCATATGCATTGGCGCGCTTGTGATTCAGTTCATAGGTTTCTCTGTCATCATGGCAAAGACGAAAAATCAGGACCCGAAGATCTACGCACAGGGTCGACCGTTCAAACACAAGCTGCGTGAAGAGGACAAGGAAGAGGCTACTCGAAAGCCCACCTTTACGGGTACCACGAGTTGATGTCGAATAGCCCCAGCTTCTCCAGCCAGGCCGCTCGGGTTCACCACCATATCTTCGGTGGCTAATGGGGGGGTATGAAGCCCGGGAACCAGATATTCAGCAGCGGCATGTAAGGGTAGATGACCATGGTGACGACTACAAGAATAGCGAATGTCAATGTGTGAACGGCTGTGACGTATGTGTAGTATGGCCTGATGTATGAGTAGAAGGCAAAGGCAGGGATCGAAATAGCAGCCATTGCCATGACTTCAACTGGGTCGAAGAAGAACGGCATGGTCACTGGCCACAGGAGGTAGAAGAGGGCTGTTATCTTGGCGTTTGTTGTTTCATGATGCGCAATCTTATGAATTCCATCGACAGCCTGAGAGAGAAAGAAGACGGGGATGACAAGCCACCACTGGAATGCGACAAAGAACATGGCTCCAGCATAGAACAGCAGGTCTCCTACGCTTTCCACTCTCTCCCATAGTGGGTTTCGACTCAGGTACTCTGTGGCTTCAGTCATGAAATACCCTATCATTTGCATGAGGACAAGTAGCGGTAGGAGCGCAAACGAGATGACTATCATCAATACTGCTCCCTTGGGCAGTTCGGGGATTTTACCCTCATTGAAGTTGTCTAGAGGGTAGATACCATGCAACATGATGGCAGTGACTAGTGCCAGTAGTCCACTTGGAATGGTGAAAAAGGGTTGCAGAAGGAAGCCTATTGGTCCTAGGAATGCGTAGACATTCCCCAGAAGAGAGTCAGGTTTCAGATACCAGACACCAAACACGACAAGGAGCTCGGGAATCAGCATCTTCATTCTGTAGTCCTGAATGAACTTCATGACTAGTCCGGGCTGCTTGCTGGGCACCTGCACGGCCTCGACTCTCCTGTTTGAGGCGGAACCTGTGCTTACCTCTTAAGCCTATCTTGTTGTGCAGCCAGTTTCCGCGGTTCTATCGTTCCTACATCGTCAAAATCGAATCGAGAGTTCGACTACTTTCAGAGAAGCCGCTTGATTGTTTCTTCGAAGATTGACCTGAACTCATTGCTCTTCTCGTGAATCTCTTTTGAGAGCGGGCTACTGGCTCTGGACAGACCGCATTGTGTCGAAATCATTGCCCGGTCATGCAAGAGATCCAGGCTAACTGTGCTCTTTTGGAATGACTCGAGCACCAGTTTCAGATTCCTCCGAAGGGTTTCGGTGACTGGGGTGATATAAGCATCATCAACATTCGGAAGTACGCCTAGTCCAAGTGCGCCTCCCCTTTCCATAAAGGAATTGATACTCTCCGCTTGTCCCGGGTCAATCTCCGGCAGAAATGCCAGCACGTCGATGTGCACTATCTTGGGGACGCCGTCCCACAGGATGTAAGAGCTGTTGCTGGAGAGCAGCCGCCAGTCATCGCAGTAATGGTACGCCGGGACAACCGACTTAGGGAACAGTTTTTCTGTACCATCAATGACCTGCCTCAGAGTAAGGCCATCAGCTCGACCATCCCTTATCATTTTGACCACGAATCCAAGAGCAGGGTCGTCCTGACACAGGAAGACAGTCTTGCAGGAACGTGATAGATGCTCAACCTGGCCCTTCGCAACTCTTGTCATAAGTGACGAATAAAAGTGAAACATCCTCTGAGACACAAGTTGCCTGCCGTCGCTTCCTCTAGTGCTGAAACACATCGTGGCTGGCGCAGTTTGTTGTGTCTTGAAAAACTCGTACCGGCTTCCATCCATCATCAGATATAATCCGTGTGCATGGCTCTGATCTGGGATTAGCGGCATACCATTCTGCGTCATCTCTTGATACGCATACAGATCTAGGTCGAGTATGTAGTCACCCTTCTCTTCAAAACCCTCGACCAGCGATCCGAACTGTCGTATCATGTCCTCTTCCTTGATTCTCGGGACTTGATACGCATAGGGCAGCTTGAGCCTCTTCACATAAGGCAAAGCAGCCTTTGGGTCCGATTCCCCAACACTGCCCACCCCGAGGAACTCTCCCACGAGCTGCCCAGGTAGGACTCTCTGTGTCATTCCCTTTTCTCCCTGACCGTGTGGGCCTTCCGTCTTACTACCTTGTTACAAGATTGGAGCGCCGGGCAACCGAAACACGCCTCTGGAGCATCAGAGAGCGTCTGCTCGCCGTATAGCAAGACCTGTTCGGCCACCGCTGATCCTTGAGTTTCCTGAGGCTCTGGCTTCTTCTTATCAGCTCTAGTAACATTGCACTTGTGATTCCGCAATTCCTCGGCGAGCTTGTCGATGTCACCCTGCAACACTACAGCCATCGGTCCTACTCTCTTGACTACGCTATGTGCAAAGTCTTCTATAAGTAGAAGATTCTCAAGGTCTTTCTCAGTTTCCGTTTCCAACAACAGGACCTGAGACACCGTTGCGAACGTTGCTTGCGAAATCCAGTCTTTGATTGAGCGGACAACGTTCGCAGGAACTGGCTTACTGCTCTCCTCCTCCAAGAAACCAAGAATGTCTCGTTCTCTAAGACCCATTTCGATGGCTTGGAAGACTGACTTGTCAGTCATTTTGAGCGTGGTCACCACATCTGTTCTGATGGGCTCCGTGAACAGCATCAATCTGTAGATCTTGTGATAGTCCATTTCGGACGTGAACACGGTGATTTCGAAGTTGGGCTGAACGAGGAAGGTTTCATGACTCTCCTCAGCTTTCAGCGTCTGGTTTGCAATTACTGCGGCACCTATTGGAGTCAGGGTTACGAACTGGAGAGTCTTACCCCTGTATGCGCCCTCCAGAAGTCCCAAGAGGATTGGCGTTTCCAGTGCCGTACTTACTCTCTCCTCATCGACTTGGATCCATTTCAGCGGCTGATTCTCAATGAAGAGCTCACTCCGAATCCAGTCCCGCAGTTCTGTTACACTTATCCACTCATCCTGCTTGCTTTCGCGTAGCCTGCAGACGGCGAGGTTGAGAGTGTACTCAGTAGGTTGATCGGGTGTCGCCCATATGGCCCTTGTATGGCCAAGAGAGGAGAGAAGTATCCGACGAGCGACTTGGTCCTGTTGCCCTGCAAAAAGGAGGTCAATCTTGGAAGGCACTGCTCTGTCATTCTCAACAATCGAATAGGCTCCTGCCTTCCGGGCCGTCTTCTGAACCAAGTCGAACCGTTCGTCTGTTGGCTGTGACATGGCTTCCTTCACACGGTCGACGTCCCTCTTCGGGAATTCCCATGAGCTTGTCATATGTGTTTCTTGCTTCGCAAGATATGAAACGAGGATTAGCATGTCGACAAGGAGAGTGTCCCGATAGTCGACAAACACCTTCAGCCGCTTTGGCTTCTGTCCGGACGGAACTGGCTTCTCCGAGAAGTACCTGACCAGGTGCGGAGTAAGAAAGTCCAATATCTTGAACTCGGCCACTTCTCTGCCCAACTCAGTGAGTCTTGACATCACCCTTCTTACTATGATTCCCTTCTTCCGAAGATCCTTTTCGGTCTGGTTCAGCTGGCCATAGCTGTATACTTTTCTGTACGGTTTGAGCCTGTCATAGCTCATGGCGCCACCGCTGAGGGACAGCATCCCAAGGAGATCCTTCTCTTTGGAGTCAAAGGTGCTGAAGACGCGGTCTCGGGCCTGCTTTGACCTCATCCTCTCAGCTAGCAATCTAATGAGAGATGTCCCCGAGGAAGAGCCGCTCACTTCCACGCCCCAGTATTGGCACGCAGCGATTAGGTCCTCTCTGAGCATGTGTTCGAGCTCTTGCTCCAGCGTTTCCTTTGACATATCGACTTGCTATCCTCTGTCGTTCACTCGAAGTTTCGCAAACAAGCAGCCTGAAACCATCAGTTTATGATGGTTTCGGTGTTGTCAACCTTTAGTTACGGGGGAGCATCTTCCGACTGCTAGAAGCAGAGTAGGGAGGGGCAGGCTTATCTTGTCTGCGCAGGACATCTTACTTGGTGCGATAGGTGGAGCCAGCGCTCTGGTCCATAAAATACAGTCCTCAGGCATGGGACGACTTCGTCGGTCAAGACGATGCCATCTCACAATTGAGGAAACTTGCAGAGTCAAAGACCGGTCAGAACATGATCTTCTGCGGCCCGGCGGGCACTGGCAAGTCGTGCGCTGCCTTTGTCTTTTCGCGGGCTCTGTTGGGGGACACATTCACTGCGAATTTCAAATACCTGAACGTCCGCGACCTAAGAGAAACCACAGTTGCCAAGGCCAAGCGCGATCTCCAGACGTTGTCGAAGCTCGAGAGAAGCGAACGCACGGAGTTGGACGAATACATGTCCGCCGTGTACAAGGAGGCAAAGGCAGACTTGGCTCTGAAGGGGCATACTGGTGAGCCCAACAAGAGCCAACTCCTGCACGAGGCAATCAGACTGTTTGCATCTACTATCACTGTCAGCGATGAGATGGTCAAGTACTTGGTTCTAGATGAGGCTGATGCACTTGACAGGAATATGCAACAGGCGTTGCGCAGGACTATGGAGATGTACAGTGACGCATGTCGCTTTATTCTGACAACTCCATCTCTCGCAGGCTGGAACACTGCTGTTGTTTCGCGGTGCTTGGTCGTCAGGTTTCCTGCCCCACAGGATGATGTCGTCGAGAAGCTTCTCAGGACGATAGCGACGAAGGAGCGTGTGAAGTGTGATGACAAGGCATTCAGAGCGATTGCCCGTGAGTCGTCAGGTGATATGCGTCGAGCCATCAACCTTCTTCAGGTGTGTGCGGCAGGAGTTCAATCTGTGACAGAGGATGTGGTGTACGAGTGCTCTGAAAACCAGCTCAACAAGGACGTTCGGGAGATGGTGTCCCTTGTTGTCAACGGATCGTTTGCTCAGGGGAGGGATCTCATGAAGCGGCTGTTGGCAGTGGATAGTTACGGCCCCGATGAGATATGCATTGCAGTCCAGGCGGACATCATGAACAGACCACTAGACTCACTGACTACAGATCGAATCCTTCAACGTATTGCAGACATTGAATATCGCATTACGCAGGCGAAGAACCCGTTCGTCCATTTGTCTGCCCTCTTGGCGTCGATTGGTGAGATGACGTCGGCGAAGACTGCCTAGTGCATGGGCTCGAACTTCGTGTCGACCACTACTGAGTCCTGAAGCTTGCCCACCAAGTCTGGACCCAGTGCTTGACGGTCAAAGAGGAACACCGGGCAAAGCAATTCTCCTTCTCTGGAAATGAGGTCATTCTGGAGCGCGACTGTTAGCATCCTTCTCACATTACTCGGTGTGCCAAACCTCCACCTGAAGGACAGTAGCTCCACGGCCTCCTCTACCTTGACTGGGCATCCCTGCTTTCTGAAGAGGTGTGCCAGTATGAGCAGGACCTCTCTTCCATTCATGCGCCTTCCGTGCTCGGTGTTCTTTAAGTACTTTGACTTGCTGAGGGGTCGTCGTTTCCGACATGAGTCCTCAAGTCAAGATCGTGCATGGGCACTCCTTACCGGAACTGGAGAATCAAGTGAGCTCCGCACTGGGCGGCGGGTTGGATGTCACGATTGACGCTTCCCTCCTAGGCGGCTGGAGCAACATCACTCTCTTGACGTACTCACAGGGACGTACCTTTGTCCTGAAACTCCCGGCCACGAAGGGCCCTTTCGCTTCGCACCCCTACGCCCAAGAGTACAGGGTGATGGACTTCCTTTCCCGAGACGGGCTCTGCCCAAAACCTGTGAAGATTGGTCGTCTGAACGATGAAGATCGCACACCGTTCATGGTGTCTGAGTATGTCGAGGGTGTGGTCAGGTCAAGCTTGGCTGAGGTGACCGGCAGTGACCTGCACAATCTCCGAGTCGCGTTGAGTCGTCTTTCAGCACGCAGGCCGCCCGGTGTAAAGTCGTACAAGAAGCCTTCTGACTACCTGTCAAGTATCGCAAACACAGTCAAGCAGTCAACAATGGGGGCAGCATCCCCGTCACCCAACCTCGGCCGCCTTCTTGAGTCATTTGAGGCAGTCGTCGAGCGAGTGGGGGACCTTGCTGATTCGTCCTACATTTGGTCAGGGAAAACGATGCATGGTGACCTGCAAAGGTCCAACGTCATTATTCAACCGAATCGGATTGTGCTAATAGATCTCGGTTCCTGCTGCATTGGTGAGCCGCTCCTTGACTTGGCTTATTTCTTCAGTCAGGATGAGGGCCCAATACTGAGCATTCGCCGTGAAGTCCTGTCCTCGGGCGATGAGTTACCCATTATAGAGGGTCTAAGGCCCCTTGCAGTCATTTCGGCTGTAGGATGGAGTCTTCAGTTTCTGCAGCGACTGGAGGCTGATCTGTTCGATGGCACTGCATTAGCTCCTGACGCTGGAACAAGAGTATCTAGGTATGTTGAAGACAAGATGCAGTATCTGGCCTCCCTCAGGTAAGATTATCAGTCGGCAGGGTCAGCGCCCTCGTCGTTGTTTCGCGGACACACATTTGGCGAGGTGGCGGCATGAGCTATAAGGAACTCCTAGAAAAGGGCAAGAACCTATACAGGACAGGCATAGGTGTTCTAGATGACGAGCTACCCAATGGCTTTCCATGCAACGCATTCGGAGTCATTAGAGGTCCTGGCGGAGGCGGCAAGTCAGTTATTCTCAATGAGATTGCCAAGTGCATGATGGAGGCAGGCAAGAGCGTCATCTATGTCTGCTTTGAAGACACTCCGCTCTCGGTACTGCAGAATCTATGCTCACTTGGCTGGGACTATGCAACGATGCTCGACAAGGGGTTGATACGGCTAGTCGATTGTTTCTCCACCCAAATACTTCATCGCACTGCACCGAGTGAGCATACCACTCTCGTGAGTGATCCTAGCGAGCCAGACCAAATAGGTGAAGCGATAAGGGCTATCATCCAAGAGAGTAATCGTCGCAAGATCGGAGCGATATTCATGGACAGCATAACAGAGCTGTTCCTCCAGTCTCAGCCGTTCAAGGCTGTCAATGCAGTGAAAGCATGGAGAGCAACATTCTGCAAAGAGCTTTCAATACCATTCTGGGCCACTTACCACACCGGTCTCCAGCAGTTCTCAGCGTACGATGACATAATCACATACATCAGTGACGTCATTGTGGACACCAGGCACGAGCCTGCATTCAGCAAGGCCGGCGTGCTCATCAAACAGTTCAGAGTGACCAAGGTCAAGGGCGCAGCTCACAATCCCATATGGGTCACGTTCGATGTTGGTATCAAGGGTATAAGGAACGTCGGCATGGATGAGATAAAACAGATTGCCAAATCCATCACCCGGTTCGAGTCTCCCGGACCTGAAGGCGACTAGCAGAAGAGTTTCTGAATCGGCTCCTTCCAGACCTCTTCCTCGCCAGACGCAATGATGTACTGATAGCCCTGTTCTGTTAGGAAAAGCTGTCTCTTGGCGGCAAAGTCCATATCGCGAGTGTCCTTCGTCACTATGCTATAGAACCTTGCCAGACTTCCATCAGTCTTGGGTCTAAGGATTCTGCCCAGTCTCTGGGCCTCCTCCTGCCGAGAACCAAAGGTCCCAGACACTTGAATGGCGACATTGGCATCGGGTAGGTCCAACGCGAAGTTCGCTACTTTCGACACTACCAAAGTCTTGAGTTCACCACGGCGAAAGGCACCATAGAGTTCACCCCGCTCCGTGTTGCTGGTCTTCCCTGTAATCAATGGCGCGTCGAGTTCGTCAGCGATGATGTTGAGCTGATCAAGATACATGCCGATCACCAGGATGTTGTCCTTATGGTGGTGCTCGACAATCTTCCTAAGTATCTCAAGCTTGACAGGGTTCTCTGCAGCAATTCGGTACTTCCGTCTGTCTTCTTCCACGGCGTACTTCCGCTTTAGTCCCTCTGGCAGCTCGATGCGTATCTCATAGCAGACTGCGGTTGCAATCCAGCCTTGGTCTTCCAGCTGCTTCCACGGTACGTCATATTTTTTCGGGCCGATAAGGCTGAAAACGTCCTCCTCTCTTTCATCCTCTCTGACCAAGGTTGCCGTCAGGCCCAGTCTTCTTGTGGCCTGAATCGAAGCGGTGACTCTGAAGACAGGGGCCGGTAGGAGGTGTACCTCGTCATATATGATGAGACCCCATTTCCTAGCCTCGAAGATCTTGAAGTGCTCAAACTCCCCGTCCTTCGACCTACGCCAGGTGAGAATCTGATATGTCGCAACAGTGACAGGACGTACTGCCTTCGTGTCCCCTGTATACTCGCCTATCTGTTCTGGTTTGAGTGTCGTCTTGTCGAGCAGCTCAGTTATCCATTGGCGGACTGCCACAACATTAGGGCAGAGTATCAGGACAGACGTCTGAAGCCTGTACATTATTCCCATTCCTACCATAGTCTTCCCTGCGCCGCACGGGAGAACTACAACCCCTGAACCACCTGAAACTCCCCCGCCTGCGTGAAAGGCAGCTGCAGACGCTTCTTGATAGTCTCTCAGTTTGAAAGGTCTACCCGACAGACTTGTAGAGCGGAGTTCAAAATGAAGTTCCTCTCCCTCTACATAGCCCGCAACATCTTCCACCGGGTGGCCGAACTCTATCAGTACTTGTTTTACAAGCCCTCTCATCGACGGTTCAATGACCATCCTCTTCTTGTCCAGTCTCTCAAGGATGAGTTCGCGGACTCTCTTGTTCGTCCAAAGCTCCTCAGCAAGGTTTTGAGTAGCACAGGAGAGGATCAACCTGTCACCTTCCTTTTCTAGGGAGATCTGCCCGTACCTGCTCATGTAGTCGATGATTTCACGGGCTATGTTGCCCGGTATTGGGTACTTAGCATATGTTTCTAGGGTCTTCACAACCTCATCCGGTGTCATCCCGGTCGAAGCGGCGTTCCAGAGACTTAGTGGAGTGATCCTGTAAGTATGGACGTACTCTGGGCTCTTCACCAGTTCAGCAAATCGGGCAAGAGAATCCCGCGCGACTTCATAGAGGGGATTGTCAACCTCAAGTAACATTGACTTGTCAGATTGTACTATCAGCGGGTTGCTTGCCTTGGCCATATGCCGTCGTCTCTTGTCGTCTTGAAAGCTCCAGCTGGCGATATTGTGGTGCGCAAATGCCAGACGGAAACCGCAGACACCCGAAATTCCACTGAGATAAAGCCTTCTATATGTGAAGGTCATTCGATGAGTATCTATATAGGCACACGAAGGCGGCGGAACAAACTCGGAAGTATCGACGAGTGATGGATGAGAGTGACCCGCGCAGCAAAGAGCATCTCTACACGAATGTCAAGGTAATGGTCGTTGCGTTGGATGCCATGCTTGTGATGATTGGGTTTGGGGTAATATCTCCGTCGATGTCTTTTTACTTGATTGCTCTTGAAGGTGGACTCGAACAGCCCCCCGGCCCCGGCTACGTCGTACCGCCTGAGGTCGTCGCGGAGTTCTCGGCCATCCTCGGTGTGATGATGGCATCATTCATGGCGACCAGGACGCTGCTGGCCCGCTATTGGGGAGGGGTTTCGGACAGACGAGGTCGGAAACCCATTATCATGATGGGTCTCTTGGGGTACTTTCTGCTGTTGATCGCGTTTGGCCTTGCACAAGACTGGATTCAGATGCTAGTTATTCGCGCTTTCCAGGGGGTCGTGTCGGCAATGGTGTGGCCCGTAGCAGAAGCCACAGTGCTAGACATTGTAGGTGTGACGCGAAGGGCGGAGGCATTGGGTCTGTACTCAACCATATCCAATGCGGGTTTCATTATAGGACCTGGCGTCGGTGGTGCACTCTACAACGTGTGCCGTGATGTTCTGTTACTTCCAGTGCCCGATGTGTTCAGGGTCCCGTATTTCATTGCTGCTATCATAACACTGCCTGCGGTTCCGATGACTGCAATGGTTCTCAAGGAAACCTGTCCTGCAAAGCTTGAAGTCCTCGCGTCGAAAGCCCTGGATGTTGACAATAGCGGGCCGTCTCCAGCGGAGCCTACAAAGCACAGGACGACCTTGTCTCCAAGCGCTCGAACAGCTATGCGCGTTCTGTATGTCATGGCTCTTATGGACGGCTTCGCGATGGGGATGGGCCAGCCGATTTTTCAGCTGTTTCTGATGAGCAAGATCACAACGGATATTGGTCTCATAGGCCTTATCATATCGGGTGCAGGCGCAGTGGGTCTCCTGTTCTCAGTCCCCGCAGGTAGATACGCAGACAGACACGGCCGCAAGGCCGTCGCAGTGGGTGGGTCCATAGGTAGCAGGGCCACACTCTTTGTCCTGCCACTGGCCATCGACCTTTCTCAGACAACGGCGATCTGGATTTCACAAGGCGCCATGATGTCAATCTCTCAGCCTGCTCTCAAGGCCATCCAAGGTGACATCGTACCTTGGAGTCTTCGAGGTCGGCTCTTTGGTACGATTCAGGCTTTCTTCAACGCAGGCGCGACAATAGGACCACTGATAGGCGGTGCGCTCTATGGCATGTTCTCTCTAACCATGTTCCAACTAGGATGGTTCTCGATCGGAGGGCACGTTTTGCCATTCTGGCTTGCGTCTGGTTTGGGATTGATTGGGGTGTTCATGCTGTGGGCTTTCATCAGAGAAACCCGAATCTCCGGAGCCGCAAGCGACCAAAGCGAGGCCGACAGATCAAACGAATCCTAGTGTCGCCGAGACTTCGGTGACCAAAAGTCATATATGCCCTAGTCATCAGCACGGGCTTCAACAAGAGCACGGAGGTGTTCCTGGACTTATGATTACGGGCGAGGTATTCATTCCAGAGAGCATTAGCATCCGTGCTTGTGAGGTTGCATAGACCTCCGCTGCTTCTCTCTGTCTGCAACCAGTCATGCGTCGGTGTGCCTACTGACTGAAACACGGTGCGGACTGCTGGCTCCTCGGTGATCGACTTTGTGCCACTAACAAGACTGACGCATGGACCATCTAACATCGAAGGCGAACTACAGAGTTGCATAGCATAGAACAGAGAGCGCACCCGGGCAGTCTCATCGAGGTGTGAGAGATGAGCCGGGTAGAGAAGTTCAATCCCCTCAAGGCGAGTACCCTCTCAAGAAAGAGGGACCACGAGAGGGCTGGAAGGAGAGCTGAGGCTGTACCAATCAGCGAGATCACGTTTGAAGAGGTGAAGCGTGATGCAGTGCGTTTTGGACTTGCCACCGAGGTTTCGTCGCAGATGAATGCTGGAAAGGAGGCGTCAATATTCCTTGCCCATTGGAAGGGACACCCCATCATACTCAAGGCCTACAGACTGTGGCAGACCTCGCAGGCAGAGAGGCGCAAGGGGTTCTATGCGCTGGAAAAGATGGAGTCGGTTGCTGCCAAGGAGTATGACGTCCTCTCAGCCTGTTTCAAGGCCACAGTTCACGTACCAACGCCCATAGGCCGAGTCGGTAACTACCTTACTATGCGATTCCTAGGTGACAGCAGTGACCCTGCGCATCAACTGAAGGACGTCCGGCTGGAAGACCCCGAGCAGGCCATGGAGCAAGTGTTTGACGAGTACCTGATCATGTACCGTGACGCAAAGTACGTGCATGGGGACTTGAGTGCGTACAACATACTGTGGTGGCGGAACCATCCATGGATCATCGATGTGCCACAGGCATACCTCGTCGGACCATGGGCTGACATGAAGGTCGTCGTGCATCTGCTGAAACGCGACATCCTCAATGTCCTCTCTTACTTCAAGAGGTATGGTGTTCAGGGTGACCCCGATCACATACTCAAGGGGTTCCTCTCAGAGTACGTTCCGAACAATCTTAGAAACTCCAGAGAGCTTCTGGGGGTATGGACGAATGAGTAGGGTCGAAAAGCATAATCCCCTGAAGGACGGCGCCCTATCACGCAAACGCGACATGATGGGTGTCGATACAGGCAAGGCAGAGATCCGAGAGCTTACCTTCGACACAGTCAAGCGGGATGCGCTCCAGTTCGGGCTGGCCACAGACGTGATGTTCCAGATGAATGCTGGGAAGGAGGCATCGATTTTCCTCGCTGTCTGGAAGGAGCATCCCATAATCCTGAAAGCCTATAGATTGTGGCAGACCTCCCATCATCTGTCAAAGAGCAAGGGTTTCGTCCCTGTGGGTACGAGCAAGAGGACGCACTGTATCCTTGGCATGGCTGAGAACTACGCTGTAGTTGAATACGACCTACTCATGAATTGCTTCAGGGCCGGCGTTCATGTCCCTACTCCGATTGGCCGCGTTGGGAACTACCTGACGATGCGGTTCATTGGAGACGGGAAGGAACCGGCCCCTCAACTGAAAGATGTCACCCTTCTTAGTCCAGAGAAGGTGTTGGATCAAGTTCTTGATGATTACTTCATCATGTACACCCAAGTCCACTATGTACACGGAGACTTGAGCAAATACAACATCCTCTGGTGGCAGGAGCGGCCTTGGATCATCGACGTTCCTCAAGGATACAAGGTGGATACTCACTGTGACATGGATATGGCAGTGTTCTTGCTTGGCAGAGACATCATGAATGTACTGTCATACTTCGAGACATATGGCATCTACCGCGACCCTGAGGTGACTATGAGGAGGTTCATCGGCGCCTATACGCCGAAAAACATCGAAAGCTATGATCTCACGGAGCTGAGTGAAATGCTGTGAGTCTGGGGCCGACAGAGCACCGGACCTGTCCGTAATTGGTGCTTTACATGAACACGGGCTCAGGCCTAATACGTGGAACCATCTGGACTCACATTAGGGAATGAACTGGCACGAGTCCTGTTGGACTCACCGGCACGCCCTCTGACCGAGAGTGTTGTTCACTCGACCTTCCGCAGAACTACCTTCGAAACACCAGGTATCTTCTTCAGGCTGTCCTCAAGCTCTCTGAGGGTAACGACCAGTTGGTCAGGCACAAAATAGCATTCGTAGTAGCAGCGCTCCCCTCTTAGGCACACGCCAGTCGTGAAGATGATGTCGTTTAGCTTGGCATCATTGAAGGCGAAATTGAGCTGCTTGAGGAAATTCCGTGAGAGGTCGCTGATTTCTATACGAAGAAGGTAAATCAGATCGCTGGCAACTGGGAACAGCTTCACAACCTTATCCTTGTGGTGCAGGACTGTGAGTGCTGCCTTCTCCCCGATGTCTGCGACAAACTCGGCAGGAAACTCGACGGGTTTTCCAGCTGTCAAATGTAGGATTATTGCCGAAGTGGCTCCCTCGCGGTCTATTACCATGAGCTATACGTCCTTCAGGGTCTGAGTTACTTCGGTCTAAGTTGACCGAGCTAAATAAAGAATTCGGCGATGGGGTGCCCATCCTTTCAGAGGTTGATGCCGTCAGACTGCCCACCCTAAGCAAGGTTCTTGGTTGGGCAGAAGTTATAACAGAGCAGTTGGACACGACCTCTAGAGGTTGGTACACGTGAACCCTCGTCTGGCACAGCTTCTTGGTCTCCTTCTCTTGCTGGTTGCAGCTGCAATGACATACTTGGTGTATCTCAGTGTAATCGCCATTTCTGGCGACCCATCAGAACTGCTGGTCTCGGGGATTGTCGCGTGGGGTATACTTGCTCTGCCCGAACTTGCAGCCGGCCTATGGCTGATCATAAGGGGCACACATGGGGCTCGAACCAGCCAGGTTTCTGACCGACTTGTCCAGATTGTCCAGCGAGACGGTCGTATCAGCGTTGAAGCCGCCGCAAGGGAACTTGGAGTCGAACCAAAGGAGATTTCCGATGCAGCACTTGGACTAGCTAAACGACGCATACCCTTGGTCCTCATAGATCGGGGATCTTCGGACATAATCAATCCAGCGACACTGACTCTTAAGGAGAGCATTCTTCATCTGTTGTTCGCCCAGAGGCGCATGACCTTCGACCAAATCTCAGCGGTGACCAAGGCGACCAATACACAGATCATTGATGCGTTGAAGGAGCTATCGAAGGAAGGTAAGTTCCGAGGAGTGATTGACGAGAACTCACGGGTTGTCTACACATCTGAGGCACTCGCCCATCTTCCAAAGTCCTACACAAAATGCCCTGAGTGTGGGGGAAAGCTGGTCAATCCAGTGCTACCCGGAGAAGAGGAGGTCTGTCCGTACTGTGGTCACCTTATTGTGAACAGGATGGGAGTTAAGGGGACCGGCTGATACTGACTGTCGAAAACCTTGTTTTGAAGTCTGCGGATTGGTTCTAGGTTATGCCACGCTGGTTTCCTCTGGTCTTCCTTCTGAGCGCGAGCCTGAAACGATCGAATCCCTGACCTAGTCGGGTCTTCCTTGGCCAGAAGGGCTCTATCTCATCAAAGCCGAAGACATCCCAATAGAGAGGGCAGGCACCAGTGCAGTATGCGAAGTGCGTACAAGCTTTGCAGCCCTCTGTGGCAAACTCCTTGGCCCTCCAGAATCGGGCGGCTCTCGACTGCCAGACTTTCTGGAAGCCCTCAGTTAGTAGATTACCAACGGGGTCGCTGAAGCTTGAGCAGGGCAGCACATTTCCTTCTGAGTCTACGGAGAGAAGCCCGTCACAACATGCACAGCTCTTGGCCCCCAGACCATGAGATATCGGATTGAAGATGCAGACCGGTGTCGGGGCATACCACACGAACTGTACGCCCTTTCTGTTTGCCAACCTTCTTACTCGTTCCACAATCTCCCCAATCTCCGAATAGGTCACCATAAGCTCCTCGCACAGCTTTGCCGCGGTCCCAGTATAGATGACCATGTTCATGCTGAAGTAGCTCAGTCCTAGATCGTCTGCGTGAAAGGCGACCAAGTCGTCAAGCTTGGCAACATTGGGCCGGCATATGGTCGTGTTACAGTGGGTGTAAATGCTTGTTGTCCTTAGGTTCTTGATGCCAGTCACGGTCTGCTCGAAAGCGCCAGGCACTCCCACGATGTAGTCATGTGTGGTTGCGTCAGGTCCCTCGATTGAAACCTGAGCGCTGTTGAGTCCAGCCTGCTCAAGTCTATTCACGTATTCTTTGTCTGCGCACTTTCGACCATTGGTTATTAGATTCATACGTAGACCCTTGGACCTGCCATACGATATCAAGTCGAACAGGTCGTCACGTAGGGTCGGTTCACCACCTGTGAAGGAAAGACTTGGGACATGAGCATCATCAGCAATGATGTCTATCACACGCTTGACCTGGTCAGTTGTCATCTCTCCTGCAATGCGGTATGGAGAATATGCATAGCAGAAACGGCACCTGTTGTTGCATCTGTAGGTGATGGCGATCTCGCCCAAGACAGGGTACCTGATTTCCGCCGAACCAAAAGGTATGATCTTGGCCGTCCTGTAAGCCAACAGATTCTGATTCCCTGTTGTCATGTTCCGCAGGTCTTCAGCGAAGGCTGCAAGGTCGTTGAGTACGACCTGCCTGTCTGCCCCGAAAGTGGAAACGAAATGATCTACTACCTCTTCGGGCTCGTGGCCCTCAAGAAGCATCCTCAGCATCGTCATTCCTGTGTCATTGAGATGCATGACCTTGTTCGGCCTGAGAATAAGCAGACTATCCTCTGGCCGCGCGAAGAAGAAGTCTTTGACCTCTTTCATGAATACTGAGACCCATCCGAGGTCATCCAGCGTGTAGTCGTAGCTTGGGGCTTCCATGACACTGATGCCCGATGCGGCGATTCCACTTTAAGCGTTCTGAAAGGACATCTGGCGAGTATTGTTGCGAGACTTGCCAGTCGAAACGCACGGTCTATCGCCGGCGAGAGCGAGGACCTGAAATGCTTATCAGGTCCCACCTCAAGCACTACACAGCATCATGTTGGAGAGAACATCATGAGTTCGAGTGAAACCAAACTACCCTACGGCGCCATAACTGGCAAGAAGCTCATCATGCACTTCAGTGCATTTGACATAGACTTGCCCGTTATTGCTTCTGGGCTGAGGGAGAGAATGGACGTTCTACGCGAGATGGATGTGGCCTTCGCTGGCTTCGGCACAGAGATTCCAGCCAATATGAGCGAGCAGACGCCAGCTTCGGTCAAGTGCTTCTTCGAGTATGTTGGCAAAGAGGCCGATCCGACTGTCATATTGAAGAGAGCATATCACCTAGTCTGGAGTGGGATGATCGACAGCTTCCCAGATCTCGAGGAGTGGGCGGCGGCCAAAGCAGACCTGTCAAACCTGACTCTCGCTCAGGCGGAAGTGCTGCGCGCTCGTAAGGGCGAGTAGTACGTTCTGGATGTTGTAGGATCTGTTAATGAACCAACATCTGTTGCCTAGCGTCGGAATGTGAATTCATTGCGGGTAATGTAATGCGGATACTAAAACAGTGAAGTGGCTGACATGCGGGGAGGAGAGCTTCGTCATCTTGCGCTCAAGGGCTGTTTCGTTGTCGTCTTGGCTGCAACACTGGCGATACCTGCCTGTGCCGGAGTGGGCACACCGAGTCAGAGTGCCACGTTCAACGTCGATAGTATCTATGTGGATACGGCGGTGTTGCTGAATGGCAGAATCAATGTCACCTACTGGATGACATTCTCTGTCCTCAGCGGTTCAATAGGCGGGTTTGACCTACTAGGTATAGAAGAAGCGAACGTGCCCGATCCAAATCGGGCCTACGCAGAGGTCGGAGCAAACAGATACAGCCTCCTCGTAACACCGAAATCGACCGGGTATGGGCTCGATTGGACGCCTCGCACTCAAGAAGGTGAAACTGTTACGGTGGTCTTCGGCTACTTCAGTACAAGCCGAGTGATCGAGAAGACGACTGGTACGTTTGTCCTTGAGGGTTCAGGCCAATCCATAACTCAAGACATGGGTGTACTGAACTGGGCACCTGTCCAATGGGACAGGCAAGTTGACGTTGAGAACGTGCGTGTTATCTATCCGATTCAGATGCAGCCTTCTTGGATCACTCCTGAGGGAGGTGTAACAACGCAGGGGGCTGACTACGCAGGCTATGTTGTGGACTACCGCCAAGGTGTATGGGATAGCGGCAACAACATGAGGATCTATAATGAGGACCATCTTTTGGCCTACCCATCGGATCCAGCCGCTCCCCAAAGAAACTTCAGTGCCAGTCTGACCGCCTCCCCTGCGTCAGCCTACGATCATCTGAGAGTCTTCCAGTATACGAATTGGTCGTTCTATGAACCGTACGTGCAGGCCGGGGCTCTTGGATACAGCACGGCGGAGAATATCAATGCGGCTGCCGGGGTAGAATTCGAAGTCAATCTGAAGGTCTTCAATATCGGTGATGCCGAGCTGCACGATGTCACAATCACTCTTGCGGTTCCGGAGAACTTGACCCTCACTTCTGGCCAGGTATCTACGTACCTCGGTACCCTCTATGGCGGCGAGAACTACTATCTCAGCTACAGCTTTGTCGCGGCCAATGTGCCAGCAATCTTGCCTGTCACGTTCCAAGTCAGTTCAACTGATTTGAACAGCACAAAATGGCTGACCTTCACAGTGAACGTCTACGTGCAGGAATACATACCGCCACTGATTCCCCCTGGCCTCCTGGCTCTCGCATTTGGGAGCGTAGTGTTCGTTGTGGTCGCCTACTTCGGCTACAAGAGAATCGTGAGTCCCTATGGGGCGAAGTGGACTGCTGACGAAACCACGGGTGTGTATCAGAAACCCGAGATTGCCATTCAGACGTTTGGTACTCCCGGGACCGTGGCAGAGCTCGATCCCGTCGAGTCTGCATTCTTTGTCAGCACTACTAGAGAGAAGCTCGTGTCAATGATTCTCATGTCATGCGTCCACAAGGGCGCTGTGAGAGTCTTGTCAGTGGACCCGCTCAAACTGACCGCGACTGGTCTTCAGTTCGAGGACCTCACCTACTATGAGCAGATGTTTGTCGACGCGATTGTCGATGACGAGCTTGATTCAGACAAGATTGATGAGCTCGTTGAGCGCATTGCCGACGAGGTCCAGAAGAAGTCCTGGCAGTCTGACTTCGAAGCAACCAAGAAGAACCATGATGAAATGGTTGAGGGCGCATGGAGAGAGCTGGAGGCAAACCCGACTCTTGATAGTCGCACTGACTACTATTTCAGCGGGCAGTATCACGGTTGGGCATGGTATTGGCTCTACTTGAGTCCAGACCATGACACACACATTCATGATGCATTCTCGCATGCTGGCGGTTCCATCGCTCCTCCTCAGGTTCCTCAATGGTTCAGTGATTTGTCGAATGCAACTGGAAATGTCATTTCAGGTGTGGGTCGCGCCGTCGGCGATGTTGCGGCTACGACCGCGAAGATAATCGGCAACGTGACAAACACGATAGGCAAGGTGATGGAGAACGTGGCCAACATCATCCGTGAGCCATTGAAGCCGATTCTCGAAGGCACGAGCAGGTGTGTTACGCACGATGCGTGCCATTCCGCCTGCGTTTCGCACGATGCATGCCATAGCGCGTGTCATAGCGCCTGCCACAGCGCTTGCGTCTGTCATAGTGCTTGTCACTCAGCTTGTCATTCAGCGTGTGTTTCAGGAGGCTTCCGATAGGCCTTACGGTGACCTGTACTTCTTGGTTTCCCTGAGTCCGCGGCAGAGTCTTTCCACTTCCAGAATCGATATCGGGCACGGAGCCACCACGCTGGAGCGTAGCTGCAGGGGGTGTCGCAACTTCGTGTGTTCTCTCATTGACTCCGAGATCTGGTGCTCGTTGGCGGAGTCGCAGGTGACCGGACCTTCTCTCGTTGTGCTTCCCGCATTCCCTGCACAAAGAACGCGAGTACAAGTGCTAATCCTCCCAATATGGTATCAATGCTACTCATCTCAGACCCTAGCCATGTCACATACGCAAACACTCCCGCTATAGCAAAGTATCTCTTTGAACTACCCATAACAAACCCCTTCGCTCCTCGGACTAGAGCCGAGAGCGTCGAGCGATTCACTGCAACGTACAGGCTCAAATCATCGTTCAAAGCAGAACGCCACTCTTCGTGCCGACGATGAAGAAGCAACTATATCATTACTGAAACATATCGAACGACCGAGGGCTTGGCAGAGCATGAGTGTAACAAGGTTTAGAGCCGATGTCAAAGCTGGTAGCAAGCGCCCCGGGGGCCTTGCTCTCCTCGCATCTACCATTGCGGCGACCAAGTAGCACCTCCGCAATCATTTTCAATACGCCCCCAAGCCAGCGGGTACGACTGTTGTGTCGACAGCCGTGTCGCTAGACGCTCTGCCTCGCGGTTTCTGCATCCCGGATAGCATGCCGCAGGGCGAGTGATAGGTATAGCAGCCGGGCGGCCCGAACGGTTGTGAGGGATGGCCAGTGGTCCCTTTCTAGAGGGTCCTGCTAATAATGGGATGCACACGAAGTAGGAACACAGGAACAGTGCCAAGCTTATTAGACGTCATCAGGTAATAGAAGGGTGTGAACACAGATAACACAGAACGTCCGGAGGGCAGTAAACCGCACGAGGTAGGCAAACGCCGGGTGGGGCAGAGGACTTTGACTAGCGACCTTGAGCATACAGAACACACCAAGTTGGATGAGGCCAATGTGAGGAGATACCTGAAGAGGAGGCAGAAGAGTTTCAATAGGCAGATGGACAGATATCTCATCAGGGAGCTTGACAACATCTATGCGGGGCGGTCTGATGCCTTCCACAGGCTACGGGAAGGAGAGAGCTTCAGTCAGTATTGGCGTTCCAGGGACTCCGTGGTCCCGAATCACAAAGCCCATGTCGTGTTCACGAAGAAGGACGGCAAGCCTGTCATCACAATCCTCGACACCGCTATTCCCGAC
>PRDI01000040.1 GCA_003345595.1 Candidatus Thorarchaeota archaeon
GGCAACTCTTCCTCAAGCGGCCATGACTTCTCGTCCTTGCAGTAGCTGACTTCACAGCACTCAAAGGAAATGACCTCCGGCCACTCGACGTCGAACAACGCTTGATAGGTTCGCCCCTTCTTCTGTCTGGGAAGCACGAACCTTACTCCCTTCGGGCCAATCTTGAGCTCCCCTACCGTCTCGCTGTATGGATCCACTCCGACATATTCGAATTCAGTCAGGTCTAGGTCTCTAGACAACTTGTCAATTCACCCTAGTGCAGTCAGTCGTACTGGACTATCGTGGTTTCGATGGCCGCAGACGCTTCGCCCGTCCAACTCTTAAACGAGTCGGTCATCATGGATTCACGAAACACAAGCGTTAACTGCATTTCGATTTAGCTGGCAGTCCAAGAGGATCGCCTGCAATGAGCAAACGCCCAAGGAAAGAAAAGGTATCTTCCGAAACGGATCTGGAGAGTTTCGAGCTCGACCCGTCTGAACTCAATCTGAAGTGGAGCAGGAACCTGATAACGGTGTTTGACGCATACCGTATCCATAGATGCTACGACTTGACGTTCATAGAAAGGGCAGTGGGAAAAGGTGATGTGCCCCGAACGTTCATACGTCAATGGCCAACCGTCAGGTTAGTGCTACACAAGTTTGCGTCTGTCGGGCCCGATTTACCCGGTGTGCAGATGTACATGGTGCGGCGTCAGAGGATACAGTTTACATTCCTAGTCCTCTTGACTTTCGCGCTACCTCTTGTAATTATTCCCTGGGTGTTCCGTATTCCTAATCTCGAATGGTTCACGACACCTTTCCTGCTAGTCACAGTGGCCGCATTGCTCGTTTCTGTATTCGCGCAGGGGTGGTATAATCGCAAGGTGTCTTGGGTCATCTTCTACTACATTGAGAACAATCCGGATCTGCTCGCCAAGGAACGTGAGTATCTCAAGAAATGGGTTCAGCTTCTCATCTGGCACACGTCAAGATTGATACGTAAGAGTGAACTGAAACCCGAGAAGCAACTGGTCAAGTTCTATAACGATGACTACGATGGAATCATCGTCTTGAAAGAGCCTAAAGGCCTCAGAAAGCACTACGAGATAAAACTCGATACAGGCAGGGCATGACCAGCTCGAAGAGCAGTGCCCATCTAGCAGCGAAAACGGAGACAGAGAAGAGGCCAGAACAGCAGTAGCTGTCTGACCTCTCGTCATCCTATACAAGACTCTCTATCGGCTTGAATGTGATGTCAAACCCAAAGTGTTTGGGTCCTAGTACCTCAAGTCCTCTGGGCTCACGAAATATGGGAACACTCTTCATTCCGACTACACAGACTCTGCGACCATTTTCAAGGTCAGTGTTCGTTATCGGCTCGCCTGATTTCTCGTCGATTATCTCAATCAGATCGGGGCTGGTCACCCAAGGTTTGCCATCGAGCCAAGACGCATGATTCTCATTCTTGAACCATATCCTCAACTCAGTTCCCGGTTTGATGCCACTGCCCTTAATCGTGGTTTCGCCCCACATGTAACCCTCACGACTCTCCCACTTCTTGCTGACGACTGTCCCTCTGAACAAGATCCATCCTCCTATGCTCTCGACAATCTTGGCCGCAGGATCGTCGCCTGACGCATGACTCTCACGAATCATCTTACCGACCTTGTATGCCTTAGAGAGAGTTCCGGGGATGATTGCGCGACGGAAGTCACTCCCCTTCACAGGAAAGGCAACGTTGCCTAGTCGACCCCAGGCAACCTCACTCAATGCCTTCGAGAGGCGTTCGCCCATCTCATAGTTGATGACTCGTGGGACTATGCTCCGGTTTCCAAACCAATCAACAAGGGCCATCGGAGTCATGGAGTAGCCTAACACACAGACAGTATTCTGAGAGATCTCTGGCACTGCTCTTCCAGAGTAATCACCATCAACGCATGGAATCCCGTGCTTCACTGCGGCATCGATTGGCGCTGGCGTGTTCACTCCTCCAAGTTCAAAAGGTGCAGTTGCAGCGAACTTCACGCCCATGTGCTTCTCAAGCATTGCAAGCCCCTCATCCAGCTCCTTTCCGTAATAGTCCCAAGGCCACCTCCGCCTGAGCTTCTCAATCTCTGGTGTCGGTGGAGCGATCGTTCCTGAATAGTATGGGCACGCAACCCAATCTCCCTCCTTCACCTTGCTGACATCTACAACCTCTATCTTCTTCCCAGCATCCATATGCGGGTACAACATGTCTAGACCGATTTTTCTCGAGCCGCCGCCGCCAGTCCCAAAGAACGAGCAGCCCGCAGCCAGATCTTCAACATCCGTTCGGGTCTTTAGTGTAAGGGTCACCTGCATTAACCACCTTTAACCGATATGCCCCGCCTTTAACTGTCCAGTATTTATTCTCGATGGAGTAGACCGAGGCAAGACGACTCGGATGAATGACGGCTGAAATGGAACGGCTACAGCGACAAAACCCAGAGCTGCTACACAGATTCAAACGGGAAAAGGAAAGAGAAGACGGGAAGTGCAGCTACACTTCCCGATGATGATCAGGAATCCTACAGCTCGACACGGCTCGCCTGAGCTTTCCCGTCATCAAGATTTATAATGAAACCCTTAAGGATTCCCTCTCTGTATTCTGAACCAGGATTGATGCAGAGAGTCCTTCCGATACTACTGAAGCCTACCGATTCGTGTATGTGTCCATGCATACTGAGAAGCGGCTGATACTTCTCAATGACCGCTCGGACGGATTTGCTGCCCACCGGTCCCGAAATCTCCATCGCTCCTGCCTTGGAGATGGAATGGTCACTTCTGAGAGTTGGTGCGGTGTCTAGTCCTGAATCAAAAGGTGGGTCGTGGAAATTGCACAACAAGTTCGTGTGGTCATTGACCCTTGCAAACTCCTCTTCCAGCTTGACCATCAGTTGATCATCGGGACATTCCCGGAAGGTGGTCCAAGGAGTTGAACTGACCCATTCTAGGCTTATCAACGGATAGCCATGAACGTCGACAACTCTCTTCAGAGGGTAAATGATTCTCGGATGATTCTTGATGACATCGTCAATCACCCAATCATCGTCATTTCCGGGATTGACTATGACATCAACCTCTTTCGGTATTTTTTCCGCTGCCATGTCAAGCCACTCAGCGATACGATCTTTCATCAGCTTCCCAAAGAGTTCCTTCACCTCTCCTTGTTTCTCTTTGAGCTCCTCGAACTTGTCAGACGTGATGATGATAGGATAGAACCCTTCATCCTTTGTGAATTTGACGAAGTTGTCCAAGTCCTTCTGCTTCTTGATCGTCTTCTTGCTACCGTGTGGGTTCGCGTACCACCGGTCTTCTTTCTCCTTGATTATGGGCATGATGGCTTTTCCAGTCAAATCTCCGCACATCATTGCCACATCTGCCTTGAAGACCTGAGGAGCGCGACACATCTTCTCCCAAGTCTGCTGGCTGCCGTGAGGGTCACATGCATGAAAAATCCTCATGTCAGTACTTCACCTATTCCTAGTGCGACTCTTCTTGCGAGTACGCTACGCGTGAGGCTCCTCAGGCCATTTAAGAATTTAATGGTATAGGGCCGTTCCTCCTGCTTAATTCCGCGTGGAGAGTGGGACTCCATTGGTCCAGTCGATAGATATTAAAGTGGATTCTCTCCGGACTCACCAAGAGCGCTCAGAAAAAGCGTGAGGAATCCGAATGCCTGGCAAGTACGGCGAGATTCTCAGTGACCTCATGCAGGAAGCATTGAGGATCCAGAAGGCAGCTCAAGAGAATGGTCTGGTTCTTCGGGTCATGGGATGCATTGCCTACAGAATCAAGAGCCCCCAATACATAGAGTTGCACAAAGCGATGGGGAGAGAGATCACTGACATTGACTTCATGAGTTACTACAAGCAGCGAAACAAGATCATTGACCTCTTTCGCGACGATCTCGGGTATCAATATATCCCACCGGGCTTCGCTCGTGCCACGAATCTTCGCGACCTGTTCATAAACCCCAACACCGGCGGCAAGGTCGATGTGTTCTATGACATGCTTGACTTCTGCCACAATATCGACTTCAAGAAGCACGACAGGCTTAGCTTGGACAATCCTACAATAACCCTTGGTGACCTCTTTCTTGAGAAAGCTCAGATAGTTGAACTCAATGCAAAAGACCTGAAGGACATGGTGATTACCTTCCTTGCGAATGATGTGGGCGAGACAGATGACGACTCTTTGGTGAACGGGTTTTACATCAGCTCACTTCTGCATGATGATTGGGGATTCTACCACACGGTCACTACGAACTTGAAGAAGCTACTTGATTTTGTGCCTACTCTTGACTTACTGTCCCAGGAACAGAAGGACTTAGTGCTTTCTCGGGCTCAGAGACTGCTCAAGATAATCGATGACACGCCGAAGACAGGCGGCTGGAAGCGAAGAGCAGCCATTGGCACGAAGCAGCGTTGGTACAAGTTTGTTCATTCCATGGAAGGGACGCGGGACGCGGGCGGACAGGCTTCCAAGTGTTGATAGATTCGTAAGGGAGTGTTGTACATGAAGCTTACAAAACAGAATGCGTACGACATGCTCACCGGAGTTGGTATCCTTGGCACAGGAGGCGGCGGAGACCCTGTTGGGTTCGGAAAGCCGCTCGTTGACTGGGATTACGGCAAAGGCCGGATTTACGAAATCACAGATCCCAAGGACATCAAGGACGATGCGTTCATAGTATGCGGTGGCTATATGGGATCAGTAAAGGCATTCACTTCGGTTGGCGACATGCTTGAGAAGTGGGAGAAGAGATTCGAACTCTACGAGGTCACTAAGATAACCGAGAAGATGACCGGCAAGAAAGTCAATCACGTTGTTCCTTTTGAACTCGGCGGACTGAACACCACAGTAATGCTCTCGATGGCGACCAGAGCTGGCATAACTTCGGTAGACGGTGATGGCCTCGGGCGGTCAGCTCCCGAAAGCCAGATGATATCCTTCGTGGGTTACGGTATATCTCTCTGTCCGATGCCTGTTGTCACCAAGGGAGGCAGCATTGTGATCGTGCAGCAAGCCAGCATCCCCGCGCTTGCAGACGAGATAGGCAGGTTCGCTGTCGTGCAGGATGGTGGAGCTGGAGCCAACAATCACTATTACCAGACTGGAGCGCAGCTCAAAAAGAGCGTCGTCGCGAACAGCATTACCAAGTCAATACATCTTGGAGAAACCATCCGCGACGCCAACGCTAGCCACAAGAATCCAATCGATGCATTCCTTAGCGTGATGGGTGGTCGAGTCCTCACCACAGGGACCGTTAAGGAGGTCAAGGGAGAGGACCGTGCAGGACACTGGCACGTTCTTGTCACGATAAAGCCTGAGGACATAAAAGGCAAGTTCCAGATTGTGGTCAAGAATGAGTATATGTGCGCACTGTGTGATGACAAGCCCATCGTCATGTTCCCAGACCTCATTTGCATGCACGACCCCAAGACTGGGCATGGCATCATGAGCTCTGATCTTAAGGAAGGTCTACGCGTGACTGTGACGGCCCTCCCCGCTCCCGAGAGAGTGCGGTTTGCAGGAAACACAGACATAGGTCGAAAAGCATTCGGACCAGAGAGGTACGGACACCCCGAACTCCAATACAAGCCAATAGAAGAAATCATAAAGAACCTCCATTGAGCCCAGACACTTCGGATATAAGCTTCGAAACGAGCCGGGCTGGGTGATCAGACTTGAAGCGAATCGCACTCATCGGCGTGACTGGTGTTGACTGGTGGATCGACCCAAAGAAGAAGAACTTCGTACGTGCAGTCACCCCGCCGGGCTTCGTCTGTGAGAACATGCATGCTAGGTTCGGCACTCACAGTCTGGAGTCAAACTCGGACGAGGCCTACAACGCTCCCTTCATCCTTGAGCAGGTCGTTCTAGCGAATAAGGAGGGAATGGACGCAATTGTGATCGACTGCGCCTGCGATCCCATACTCGACGCGGCGAGAGAAGTGTCGGCCATTCCTGTTGTGGGTCCCAGAAAGGCAGCCCTCCATCTCGCATTGACCCTCGGCACGAAGTTCACCATCATAACAGTTCAGGGTCCTTCCCTGATGAAATGCATGGAGTCTGGCGTCCGTAAAGAGGGCCTGGAAGCGTTTTGTGCAAGCGTCAGGTATCTGAAGATGCCAGTACTTGAGATCGCCAAGCGGCCGGAAGAAGCACAGGTGGAACTGCTGGCAGTCTGCAAGCAAGCTGTGCTCGAAGACGGAGCAGATGTAATTGTACTAGGGTGTACAGGGCTATCACATGAAGTGGACCTCAAGCCGATCATGGTCGAGGTGGGGGTTCCGGTACTCGACCCGTTCGTTGTGGCTGTTAGGACTGCCGCCATGTTGGTTGATGCCGGCATCTCTCACAGCAAGATTGCCTATCCTCTACCTCCAAGGAAGTCCATTGTTGAGGACCCCAGCTTGAAGGGTGCTTTCGATCGAATCCTCCGAGAATAGGGAATTGAGGATTTCCGGTTCTGTTCTTCTTGCTACTGACTGGATGTGGGGCGTTTTCTCAGGAGCACTACAATTGCCACAGAACTCAGAAGCCCAAACACCATTGTTGCGAAGTAGGGGAGTGCCAGACCGAAAGTTCCGACCCAACCCCCCGCAATCGGTCCGACAAAGAAGCCGACACCAGCCAGGCTTTCTACGATCCCCGCATGGGCACCCTTCTCCTTCTGTGTCGCGGATACTACTGAATACAGAGCCCCCAAGTAGGTAAATCCGGCTCCAATCCCGCACAAGACCATAGCCACTGCGAAGAGCGCCATGTCTGTGAAGAATGAAAGGGGAACCATAGAAACAGTGATCAGAAATGCCCCTGTGGTAATCACAGTGCCCATTTGTTCATGAGGAAGTCTGGAGCAGAGGATGAATGCCAGCGTGCGTGCGACGTTCCAGACCAAAAGCAGGTATCCAAAGTCCTGTGTACTGAAACCTGGAAGGCCGCTGATATAGCTCGGGAACAACGCCAGCAAGACCGTCGATACGAACCCGAAAAGCATGAGCGAGATATACGATGCTAGGAATCTGGGACTCGTCTTCTGCCCTCTGGCACGTCCAGTAGCTCCAACCCAGTCATCTTGATCCGGCAGTGAACCCGACTTGGCGCTATCTTGTGCCGAAGTCGCGTCAACTCGATAGTCCTGAATACTGACTGCAATGATGCCCAGAACTAAGAACTCGACGGCTAGAACGACGTAGATGCTGGACGTATTCCCAAAGCTTGCTGCCATGAAGGCGATTACGTAGGGGCTCATTATCATGCCCGCACTCCAAGATGTCGAGAAGTTGCCCAAGACAGCCGCCTGGCCCTGTGGGCAGAGCTCAGCGACCATGCCTTCAATGGTCGGGTTGAACAGTCCGAAGAACAGCCCCTCCAGTGCCCTGATGATGATCAGGTGCATAGGCATAATGAAGGGCTGAGGATAGAGGAAGAGAACTGCAATGTATGCCATAACGGCGATGAGAAGCGATTTCCGTCTGCCGATTCGGTCTGACACTTTCCCACCGACTGCTGGAGAGAACATATACACGAGCCCATAGCTGCCCATTGCCCAACCCATTTCGTAAGGTGTTGCGTGTAGCTGGCCTGCATACCAAGATGCAAAGATTTCTGTCACTCCAATTGAAAACGTAGACAGGAAAGTGACGAGGTAGGCAATTATCCTGATGCGCTTCTTAGCTGAGTCGGACAGACACTGCTTTGTCGACAGATTTGGTACCATCTCTTGCTCCATCAACTGCATCTCACACTCAATGTTTGGCCAGTATTGATGCCGATTCGGTGGTCCGTTCAATGAAGACTCGGGATGACCTTCCTGGAGAGGACTCTCATCGTCTGTTGCACATCTGCTCCTGGCAGCGGAAATGCGACCGGCGTGCTTACACCTGCATCTACAAACTGCTGAAGGTACTTGATAGCTGTTTCTGTATCACCGACGACGCCCAGAGTCTGCACCATCTTGTCGGTCACCATGTCGCCTACGTCCTTCCCCTCGCTCACTGCCTTGGACATTTCCTTGGTCAGCTGGGCTGGTATGCCGGCGTGTTCCATCAGTGGGCCTCCGGCTTGGGAGTGTGGCAGGTACATCTTCATCAGGTCACGGGCAATTCCTATCGCCTTGTCAACGTCCTCGTCAATTGCCAGAGGCAGATAGGACACCATCTCGAACTTGCCCGCGTTCTTGTCGGCCTTCTTCGCACCAGCCTTCACGCGTTCCCAAGCAAACTTCACGTAGGATGGGGTGTTGAATATGGACAGGATTGCTCCGTCTCCAACCTCACCAGCGAGCTCCAATCCCATCTTTCCCTCGAATGCAAGATAGATTGGGATTTCCTTGCGGACGGGTTGAAAAACCAGTTTGACGTCCTTCGTCTTGAAGAACTCGCCTTCGTGCGTGATGCTCTCGCCAGTTATGATCTTGCGGATGACCTCAACGCACTCGCGAGTACGAGATAGCGGCTTGTCTACATTGAATCCCATCTGGGACATCCAGTAGGGGACTCCTGAGCCCAAACCGAACACAGTACGCTTGCCGGACATCTCATCAAGTGTGGCAAACTCCATGGCTGTCAGGGCAGGATGACGAGAGTATGGATTCACAACTCCGAGTCCGATACGGATCTTCTCCGTTGCCATGCTTGCGGCCGCAACGTAGGGCACGCCTCCACGAAAGAAGTAGTCTTCAGCAAACCAGACCGAGCCGAGAAGGCTCTTCTCAGCAGTCTTCGCCATTGCAACAGCTTCTCTGACTGGAAAGACGCCAGTCATGGCCACACCGAACTCTTTGAAACCCTTCATTATGTTCTGTTCTCCTTCTTCGGTCAGACGCCATATGTCTGTTCAATATAAGATTGCCCAAAGTGCACCAATTCTCAACGAAAGATGGAAGGAGGGGGACGCCCCCTACTTCTTTGGCAGTTTGCCCATTTTTCCAAGATAGTCGGCGACATCTTTCAGCTGGAGCTTCTCAAGGGTGGCCTTCAGCGGCCAGCTTGTCTTGAGATCCCACTCGTGCAAAGCATAGTATCTGTCGAGCATACCATCGAGCTCTGCTCGCGAGTTCATCGCTCCCTTGAGAGGACCAGACGCCGCGCCTTCGTTCATGAGCCGCCAAGGCAAGTCATCATGCTGCCTCGTGGCACCGCGCGTTACATTGAACGCTTTCTCGAGTGTCACTACTCTCCTGCCGCTCAGCATGAGTTCTTGCTCGGTCATTGGGATACCTGTTGCGGCCTCATAGAGTCTTGCCATGTTGTCTGGGTTGACACCATACGCTGCGGTCGATGTGAATACACAGAAGCCAAGAGCCTCAGTTATCTCGTAGCAGTCCTCATGCCATCGCACTATCTCTGCTCTGTACTCTGTCGAGTGGGGTGTAGCCCACTTCTTGTCACCTGTCACTTTCTCAATGACAGCTATAGATTCTGGGCTGGCTCCAAACTCAGCAAAGGTTTCAGTCATGAGGTGATCATTCCCTCGCGGGTTGACCGCGAAGGCAAGCGCATATGCCTTTGCTGACCGGGTTTCAACATTGGACTGCTCAAGACCCTTTGAATTGATGATAGCCCACTTGTAGCTGTCCTTGCCAACCTTCTTTGTGGCGATCTTCAACCCATCGCCCAAGAGCTCGCCCAGCTTACCCTTGCGCAGTGCCAAAGCTTCAATCATCTTGAGCAGCTCAGGGAGTTTGCCCCATCCCAGTTCTAGACCGTCAGTGTCAGCCTTTGTCAGGACACCTCTCAGGTAGCTCTCAATCGCCCATTGGCAGACTGTGCCTGCGGTGATCGTATCAAGTCCCAGACGGTTGCATAGCTCATTGGCTAACATTACACCCTCAGTATCAACGATTCCGGGTCCGTTCCCCAGAGCTCCGAAGGTTTCATACTCAGGACCGCCGCTTGCGATTCCTTTGTTCGGACCTTTTTCAATCGTGGAGTACCTGTGGCAGCCAATTGTGCAGCTGAAGCACGCGACCCTCCTCTTCAGATAGCCTTTCTCAACAAGTGCCTGACCGGTGATCGGGTAGACATTCGGGGTGTAACCCGTCTGCCAGTTCTTCCCGGGTAGGGCGTGAAGCTCATTCACAGCGGCGACTGAGGCAGCGGTGCCGAAATCGTGGAGTCCAATAGAACCACTGTCCTTCCGTAGGAGGTCCCTCATCTCTTTGGCAATCTCGGCGAACTTCTTGGGGTCCTTGACCTGTACTGTCTTCGTCCCTTTGACACTTATCGCCTTCAGCTTCTTCTTTCCCATGACGGCCGCTCCACCACCTCGGCCAGCTGCATGATATACAGAGCACTGAATAGAGCCAGCACGTACGAGCCTCTCGCCGGCAGGTCCTATGTAGAGACCCCTGGAGTCTTCGCCGTGCTTCTTCTTGAGAAGCAGGTCAGTCTGAATCATGTCCTTGCCCCATAGATCTGCTGCATCTAGGATGTCAACATGATCATCCTCAATGTAGATGTATGAAGGCTTCTGCGCCTCACCGTGCACAACGAGATGGTCGTAGCCGGCAAACTTCAGCTCTGACCCCCAGTGCCCTCCTGTGTTAGTCTTTAGATACATTCCAGTCGTGCAGCCCACTGTAGTGACAGAGGTTCTTCCTGAGGCAGGCGCCGTAGTGCCCGTTAGAGCACCTGGCGCGAAGATTATGATATTGCGCGGGTCGTCCCATGTGATTGTAGGATCTCTGCAGGAGTCCCACAGGAGCTTGGCATTGATACCTCTACTACCAACATAGAGCCTTCGCCATTCCTCTGGCAGCTGCTGAGTCCATGTCTTGCCTGTAGTCAAGTCAACATGGAGAATCTTACCCTGATGTCCGAACATGTCTTAGACAGCCTCCTTTGTTATCTCTCGATACATCGACATCCTAGCTGTGCGAAGCTTCTTCTTCTCCTTCGTTGTGGCATCAGTCTGATCGGCCCATCGGAGAGCATTGGGAACACAGTGCGGCACGCAATAGGGATCTCCGCCGCAGAGATCACAAATCAACGGATACTTCTTCTCAGGGTGAAGCCCTATCCCATGGTAGGGGCAAGCATCAACACAGTTTCCACATCCTGTGCAGGAATCTTTGTACACTGA
Organism: Candidatus Thorarchaeota archaeon; assembly: GCA_003345595.1. Classification (GTDB taxonomy): domain Archaea; phylum Asgardarchaeota; class Thorarchaeia; order Thorarchaeales; family Thorarchaeaceae; genus OWC5. The sequence goes on from PRDI01000040.1 coordinate 11,097, forward strand.
GATGATACCAGTCTTCTTGTCCCTTTCCAGTGCTTTCTCAGGGCATGAGTCGACACAGGGGTGAGCCTCGCACTGCTCGCACAGCAGCTGGATGCCCAGTGCAATCTCTTCTCGCTTCATTATCTTGATCCTCGACCTGTGAGGGTCAAACAGATCTTCCTTCGTCAAGGAACAAGCAAGGCTGCATTGCTTGCAGCCGGTACACTTGTCCATGTCGACAAGTAGGAGCTTCGCCATAGCATTTCCAACCGGTTCAACTTAAACTGCCGAAAACCACTCGCAGCCCACATTAAAATCCTATCCTCCTCGTCATGTTCGGCTCAGCATATCGGCTCTGAAACGCAGGGCTGTAGTGCCAAAGGGACCAGCCCACAAAGCCTCTCCTCATTGTAGAGCCCATCATGAGTATGAAACGTAGGATTTAAGCGAGAATCTGAGCTCGTTAAAGTCCGGCGGGGTCTGACTAGGTTTTGAAGAGAAACGGGTTCGAGAAGGGGGTCCTGCGGCTTGTAAAACTACGGGACATCCTGGTATCAGAACAGAGTCTCGCAGATCAAAATGTCAAATCGCTCGACATGCTCATTTTGAGAATGGCCCTCGTCCATGTACTATCACTGCTTGGCGCGATCCCAGATAGGGCGCTTGACGCGCTATTGACAAACCCTGAGAACGGATCAGGCAGCTTGTGCAAACGTCTGTCTGAGCTGTTTGATTCATCCCCCTCCGACCGGGGAAGACATCGAACTGATGGGTCCTCGCAATGCGGACGCCTACTGGCATCTTGTCCGCTTTCAAACGGTACAGTCACGTGTCGTGATTCCATTAGTCTGTCAGATGGGCAGGTCGAAGAACTGGCGGGCGCCTTGCAGGAAATTGCTCCTCCACCTGCCTACGGGAACATTGACCCCAAGATACTGATGCTTGGTCGTATCTATGAACTACTCAGAAACTCTGGAAGCAGAAGGGAACATGGAATCTTCTACACCCCTGCGACAATAGCTGGACTAATCTGCGACCTTGCTCTAGCTGCATATGAAAGGACATGGGCTTCGGATATGCCCCATGCAGACCCCAGCTCAATAGCACAATTAGTCACCCTCCAAGTCGCGGATAACTCATGCGGGACTGGTGTCTTTTTAGTCATCATATTGGATCGGCTTGCGCGGCTCATGGAAACAGCGGCCAAGCACTCGCCCAGCTGCCGAGAGAGTCTAGTTTCCGAGGGCATCAATCCAGAGAGCCGGTTCGTAATGATCCAACATATCTTGGCCAAGTGCATACATGGCAGGGACTTAGATGACACGGCCCTAACGATTGCGAGAACTCAGCTATGGCTCTATGCAGTGCATAATTGCGGCCTGCAGCGATTCACGTTACCACACATAGACTTAGCAGCGGCGGATACTCTAGTTGACGGCAAGTCCGACTCAGCCCGCTTTGACATCGTGGTGGGGAATCCCCCCTACATGAGGGCGTCTCTACTGCCTGAGGATGTGAAATCGCAGCTGCGCAAGAGCTATTCGGTAGTCCGCGAGTACAACTCACATGCGCTCTTCATTGACTCAGCCGTTGAACACCTGAATCCGGGCGGAGTACTTGGTTACATCATTCACAAGAATGTTTTCACACTTGATAGCTTCAGAGACCTCCGCGAACGCCTTCTTACCACCTATCAATGCGTGGAACTAGTTGACTGCGGTCTGGGCGTGTTCAGGGGTGTGACGGCGGAAACGGGAATTATCGTCTTGAGGAAAGCGGCCGCCAACTCAACTTTGAATACCAGACTCTCTCACTACACCGTAACCTCGGAATCTGTGGACGAGATACTTGTCCTCCCTCAGAACGACTACATTCGCATTGTCCGTCCCTGGAACTACCGCTACCTGCTGTCTCTTGGCCAAGACGACCTACCGTTGTTAGAGCGTTTCCAAGACTATCCCCGCTTAGATGAACAAGCTGTGGTCAGAAGAGGAATAGAAACAGGCGACAATCGTAGATATCTTACTGGCTCACCCACAGAGGATCGCAACTGGGTTCCAGTCTTGCGTGGACGAGACATATCCCCCTTCAGGGCAGATCCATCCGCGTACCTTGACTATTCTCGTGAATCGCTTGCGAAGCCGGGTCCCAAAAGAATGAAGGAGATTCCCAAAGTTGTGGTGCAACAGAACGCAATGAACCCAATCGCCTGCTATGACGAAGGTAGGTCACTCGTGCTCAACTCTGCCACCTACTTGTCTGAAGCTCCCAAGGAAACACTGAAGTCACTTTGTGTCTTCCTCAACTCCGGCCTCGTGTGTTGGTTCTTTCGGAAAGTCATGACGAACAACGCAACCGTGACCGTCAATGTATTACCCAACAACTTGGGACGAATACCGGTCCCAGTGTCCTTCGACCGTACAGTCCTTGCGTGGCTCTGCGACCTTCTCACTTTCGAAGCAGCCCAATCCGAAGATTCAGAAGCCAAGAGGGATCAGTATCGAACATGGTGGAGAACTATAGCAGAGGCGGTCGTGATAGAGGCCTATCTCCCCGAACTCTTCCCTGGCACGAGAGCAACAAAAGCACTCTCGTCTTTCATCTCTCACGCTCCGGCGCCCGAGCAAGGCATTTTGTTCTCAAAGGAGAGTCTATCGACAATCGCAAGAGAGGTCTTGGGGAGAAGAGAGGTTCAGCCTCTGGCAGACAAGGGCGCCTTTGCTGATAGACGGAGGAGAATAGTGATAAGCGACTCTAGAAGATGACGTTGTAGACATGACAACCCCAGAAACTCGTGAGAGAAGACCAGATGAGCTGGACACAACTCTTCTCCAATGGAGTAGGTCGCAAGAGCTCAAGGAAAGCGTCCAGATGATCATCTCGCACCATCCCCCTTCGTACTTCGGACACTGCCTTCGAGTATCCTTTATGGGTAAGTCTGTCTATTTCTGCGGCCGGTGTTCAGGCATCTACGGAGGTCTGGCATTAGGGCTTTTGGTTCTCTTGGTTGGACACGTGACCCTGGAGCCATCATGGCTCTGGTTCCTCGGAGCTGTTGGGATTGGTTTTGCCACAGTCGTCGATTGGACAACGCAGAGACTCACCCCCCGCAAGACCACGGTCAGAATCAGGGCGGTCACTGGACTCCTGAGTGGGTTATCTCTAGCGGTCATTTTTGTTCTGGCAAATGTAGCTTACCTGCTCGTGGCGCTCATAGTAATGGGCGGTTCAATCGGATTGGTCGGTGCCATAGAAACAAAACGCAGCCGGAGTAGTTCGCCAGAACCACCTTCGAAAGGGATTGCCAACTGACCTGAAGAACATTCTGGGAACTTGACCCAACGTCCTTTTAATCGCTGCACGCCTAGACACTCGTAAGGTAAGCGTTTTAACTGCCACAGTCGACCCGACACAAGGTGTTTGGGATGATTCCGGTCGCAAAGCCTCTTGTTGGAAAAGAAGAAGTTGAAGCTGTAAGAAAGGTCCTTGAGTCAGGGATGCTGGCTGAGGGAAAGGTGTCTCGTGAACTCGAAAAACAGTTCGCGGGGTATGTTGGTACGAAGTTCGCCACCGTAACGAGTAATGGCACAACTGCTCTAAGTACTGCGCTCGAAGCTATGGACATACAACCGGGCGACGAGGTCATAACGACACCCTTCACATTCATCGCATCTGCTAACACCATCGCAATGCTTGGGGCCATCCCCGTCTTCGTCGACGTTGAACGAGACACATACAACATTGATCCCGATCTAGTCGAAAAGGCCGTAACCAAGAAGACCAAAGCAATCATGCCAGTCCACATCTTCGGGATGCCGTGTGACATGAAGCGCATTATGGAGATTGCAGAGACCCACGGTCTCATGGTCATCGAGGATGCGGCCCAAGCCCACGGTGCCGCAATAGGCGGGAAGAAGATAGGCTCATTCGGTCATACTGCTGCATTCTCATTCTATGCCACAAAGAACATGATGACCGGAGAAGGCGGCTTGATTGTGACTAACGACGAGGATATCTACGACAGAGCCAACATGATCAAGAATCATGGCCGAGGAAAGGAAGGAGGATACAGCCACTTCCGTATTGGCTATAACAACCGGATGACGGATATTTCAGCCGCGATCGGCATTGAACAGCTGAAGAGACTGCCGGGTGTACTGGCAGCCCGTAGAAAGAACGCCCAAGCCTATGACAGACTCCTCTCCGAGCTGAAAGGTGTTCGACCACAGGTCCAGAGGAAAGGATTCGAGTCGGCCTATCATGTCTATGCGCCCTGCCTGTATTCCGACAAGATGAGTCGTGATCAGATGGTCGAGTATCTAAAGCAGAACGAAGTAGGCTCTAGAACAGTCTATGCGCTGCCCTGTCACAAGCAGGACACGTACCTGAACATCAGTCAGTGGCGCTGGGCCAAGTTCGTGAAGTATCCCAAGTACTCGGCCATGAAGCTTCCTGTTTCTGAAGAGATAGGTGCGCGACACTTTGAGATTCCTGTGCACGCGATGGTCACGGACGCAGACAGAGCTCATATTGACCAAGTGATCCGGAAAGCTCTCTCTTAGACCGTAGACTCGAAGTAGGACAGCAAGGATCGGAGATCCTTCGAGTGGACGGTGACGGTAGCTGAGCGGCTCACTCTCTCTGTCTGTGGATTGAATGCGACGCTGAAAGAGGATGCCTTGAACAGGTCCAAGTCGTTCTCACCGTCGCCTACACTCGCCAGGTTCTTTGAACTAAGTCCGATGTCCTTCATGTGTTGAAGAACCTTTTCCGCTTTCTGCGGCCCCTCCATAACATACTGTACGGTGCCGTCATGTCTCCCGTCTTTTTCTCCCAGAACGTTGGAGTAGGCAAAGTCCAAATCCAATCTACGGCTGAAAGGTTTCATGAAGAACTGGCTGGCCCCACTGGACACACAGCCCACCTGGTAGCCACGCTTCTTCAGGGTGGCAACAGTCTCTTCGGCACCTTCCATCAATGGGAGCCTCTCAACTATCGGATCAAGTGTGCCGTCAACAGGGATACCGGTCCAGACCTTGGCTCCCAGAAGCAGGGATTCACGCACGCTCAGTTTCTCACGTGCCGCCTTTGCGATTGCCCCAAGAAACGCATTCTCAAGACCCATCTGCTTGGCTATGGGGTACACCACGCTTGGTCCATCGAAAAGCACACCATCAAGGTCCAATACAACGACCTTGATGTGACTTTTCTTGGAAGAGTGTTGGCCAGGTTCCATGGGGAAGTCACTGAGTCTGAAGGGACAAGGGTATTAACGGTTCTGATTGCCTATCAGAAACAAGATGAATATCATCTACAAGGGCAAGCGAACCGGCACGGTCAATGAGATACGCAAGATACTCAGAACCCCTCGCAAGGCCGAATCTCTTGTCTTCAACCTAACCAAGATGCCGCATGAAACTACTAGTGGATTACTCATTGTCTGTGGAGAGGTGGGTAAGGAGAGCGCAGCCCTATACAAGGCCAAGGCGGGAGAAATCGGAGCCGACTTCATTGTTGGCGGTTCCGAAGCATGGCCCTCCACCATGAAGGGCATACGCAAGGTCTTTGACCCAAGCAGGCATCAAGCCATTCTACTGATAGGCTCAGCGACTGAACTACCTTCAACGTCAATAACACACAAAGGCTCCTCCTCTTACACAGATTGGTTCATACAGGACGCTGATGGTGACGGTATTCCTGATGTTCCTGTCGGCAGGATATTCGGACCACCAAGGACAGTCATGTATCATATGGACCCAATGATCATCGACAGCAACATTGCAGTCGTGTTCGATAGTCAGCCCGGACGGTCAAACCGTCACGTGCAGGCTCTTGCGAAACTGGGGTTTGATGTTGAGGTCTTGGAGAAGTTCACTCCGCAAGACCTCAAGCTCATGTGCGTTTGCGAGTTCATCCTACAATTCTCTGATGGTGTCTATACTTCCAGAATACATGGAACACCGGAGATGTGGGCATCGCACAATTCGATGATTCTCAGCTACGAACAGGCCGCTCAGATCAACTTCGAAGGGTACCCCTTCATCTATTCGGAAGCATGCTGCACGGCTCGCGAAGGCCCCCTCCTGAAGGCGTTCCTCAATCAAGGGGCTTGCTACCTAGGAGCGACCATGGATACTATGAACAACATCAAGCCGTTTGACGACTGGCCAGACTGTGCATATTGTGATGGATACAAGTTCGGTCTTCTCGACTTACTGGATAGTTACGATCGCCTGGGACAAGTGAAGCTACAGGTGGAGAGAGTGCTGCTGGAGCATCTGAATCCCAACGCTCAACGCGAGATTGAAAGCGTAGGCAAGTCCCAATCGTCTGACATTGAATCAGAGAATGCTCTCTCTGTCATCGAGTGGGTGTTTTTCGGAAACCCGATGCGTTACACGACTGTCGGACCCAATGCAGACTATACGCCCGGCAAGCTGATTGTGGACACCTAGAAGGGCGCGCTCAACATCTAATCATTTTGACAAATCGTTCAAATCGCCCGACGGCAAGGTGCAGGAAGACCAATAGTCGCGTAACAAGCTGTTACGGACGCGACTCAGGTGAGTACAGAAGAGACAGAATTACCTTAAACAAACTGAAGCATGAAATCGGAGCCAAGGTACGGAAACCGTGCGATGTTTACAGGTATCTCGTGAAGGAAGCGATGTGGTACTATACTTCCGCCCCGCCATCTTCATGAGGCGAATCGGCCCTAATAATATGACAGAAGCAGCAAACCCGTTCTCATCGGATTGCAGGGAGCTAACCACAAATGACATTCTCAATGCATGTGCCACAGTCCTATGACCTGCTCCTCTCGGTTCACGCTTGGGTCTATCCCGACATACAGCCTGTTCCGGAGTCTACTTGGGAAGACGCTTTTGGCAGGCTCTTCACAATTGGAGATGTCTGTACTCCCATTGTTGTTTCGCAGTCATCGGCCGGACGACCGCTCCATGTGGATTTTGAGGATGATTCAACGAGCAGAGATGCTGTGCGCAGGAAGGTCAGGCAGGTTTTGGGCCTTGACATCGACACGACCGGCGCACTTGCATGCATAGCAGGAGACCCCGTTATCCACGAGATAGCATCACAAGTGAGAGGGATACGTCCGTATACCGCAGACACTGTCTTTGAAGCCCTAATCAAGGCCATAGTCCAACAGCAGATATCATATCGGGCTGCTAGTGTCATCACCAAACGCATTGTATCGAAGTTCGCAGTCCCATCGGTCTGCTGCAAGCATCTCCTCTACCCGTTCCCCGACGGCCGGATGATTCTCAGTGGTGGGAGCTCCAAGCTTGCTGACATAGGTCTGGGGTTCAAGGGGCGGTATGTGCATGAAGTATGCTCGATGGTAGCAAGTGGTACCCTGGAGTTAGAGGATCTGATCGGGAGGACCGCTGATGCTGCTCGAGAAGCGCTCAGCGGTATCAAGGGAATCGGAGACTGGACCCTGAACGCGTTGGCGATCTCCAGTCTAGGCGATTTCTCAGTATTCCCATACAATGACGTAGGGATGAGAAACCTGTTGGGCAGGTTGTACAAGCGAAGAGAGCGAGTGTCAGAGGCGGAGGTGAGAGAAATGGCCGGCCAATGGGGGACTGAGGGGCCCTTGGTTCTTTATCTGCTCATGTGTGCGGATGTGCTTGGTACCATCAGTTCGGCGAGGAGGTCAAAAACGCATAAAAGGTGACCCAGTGGTAAGGAAGGCAAGAGTCATCTGGTGAAGCGTTTGGCCAAACATCCCGCCAATTCAGAGAAGAAGAACACGAAGACCTGGCGCATATGGTCAATGTTCATTAAAGAACTTAGGCTCATAGAGATAGATAAGTTCGCCCTTCTCATGGTCTTCTTCTTGCCCGGCATGATTATGGGCACTCTGTGGGTTGCCAGAGCGCAAGCCACATTCTTTCCTCCCGTTGAATCTGAAACGGGCAAGCGATCAGATGCACTCGTGGTTGGCGTGGTAGATCTCGACCCGACCGACACCTACCCAGGACAAGACTTGTCTGAGAATTTCAGTTGGTACCTCAGTAGGAGTCCTGACCTCATAGTTCTCATGTATGAAACCGAAGACGCTGCCCTGAGAGCACTCTACATGGATGTGATCAAAGCCTATGCCACGATACCATATGGCTTTGAAGGAAACATCACGGGCGACATCCCGGCATTCGTGCCTATCCACATCAGCAGCACCGATTTCATGAGTCAGGCCGCAGTGTTCTCAGCCTTCAGCGAGGCTGTCGCTGATTTTCGCGCGGACCACGGATGGGTGAAGGGCGAGATTGCCGCGAAGAACATCAGAGAGTTCGAGCCAGTGGGAGACTATACCGCCGCAACCTTTGGTGTATTCCTGATCGTGTTCTCGTCCTTCATAGCTGTTTCTGCAACCGCGGCTCAGGCAGTAGTCGGCGATGTTCCCCTGAATCGAATGCTCCTTACACCAGCATCCAAGATGGAAGCAGTGCTGGCAAAGGTGCTGGCATACTTTGTGCTTGGAATGATACAGGCTCAGTTCCTGCTGTTTCTGTGGATGGGGCTGTTTGGCATCAGACCCAATGCTGACCTCCTGACTCTCAACGGCGTTCTTGCTTTGATGTCGATCTCGGGCTCTGCATTGGGCGTGTTCATCTCAACTCTCTGCAAGACGAGACTGCAGGCGAATCAATCATTCCTTCTGATACTCTTCAGCTCCTTCATTGTCGGGACCGGTTTCATGGATGTGGGCCTTGTAGATGATGTGTACCCACTGAATCTTGGTAGAGTCATGATCATCGACACAGCCTTCAAAGGAGTGCCTCTAGCCACCTTCTCGAACGAGATAATGACAATTGCTGGATTCACAGTGACGATGATATTACTCGCGTGGGTTGTCCTCGCAAGGCGAACAACACTGGCGTGATGGGTCTAGTCACGGACAAGGTCGTGCGCCAGGTCAGCTATGCACGTACCAATTAGCCCTGTCCTTGGCAAGCGAGATTCATATGAGAACCGGTTTGACTAGAAGCCAAGACTAGCAAGAAGTACAACCATCGAGTTGTTGAAACCGTGAGCGAATGCGGGTCCAATGATTGAGTAGCGCCGCCTCTGTGCAAGGCGCCCTAGAAAGAGACCAAGAACGAACCTCGCAGGAAACCCGATAATGTCAAGATGGACCGCAGAGAATATCACAGCTGTTATGATCAGTGCGATTCTCTTATTATCGCTGCGCCTCAACTGGAAGTATATCTCCACTCGACGCTGTAGGAATCCTCTAAACGCGACTTCTTCGCCCAGTCCAACAACGCAAAACATGACTGCTACCCAAGCTACAAACTCTGGCAGTCCTGAAACAGCAAACAACTGGTCGCCGCCATCGGTCGGCGTGGGGATCAGATATCCAATAAAGAACGTGATCGCAAGGTTGGCGACCAACATCGCCATACCATAGAGGAGACCATAGAGAGCCTCCGTAATGGGCTTTCCGACCTTTAGTCCTATAGATGCAAGAGGAAGGTTGTGCCTCCTCGCGTACACTATGGGTGGCACTAAGAAGCCAACCTCTGACAGGGTTAGAATGAGGAACGACCAAGGTGCGAACAAAATCTGCAAGGATACAAAATCTATTCCCACGAGTCCCAAAACGATCAGGGGGATCAGGATTACCACAAGGAGGCCCATTGTCAAAGCCCATGCGGCACCCGTATAGACGAGTACCTGGAAAAGTCTGTCCCAGTCGACCTCCCGCTCGATATCAGAGCCCGGTTCGAATATCTCTATCCCAACATGCTCCTCCAAGACAATGCTGTCAGGATCCTCGATTACCAAGCGCGGGGCCTCCAGAACAACAGCAGGGAGGGCGATGATAAGGCTTTGCATGCATTGCGTGGCCCTTGCTGCGTTCGAATAGACTTTATGACCTGCACGCTAAACTGAAAGGCACCGTTCAAAAGCAAGATGATTGGGATGACTGGGTATGGGTCTGAATGATGAACAGGACATGCCAACCGCTCCCAGAAGAGGGACAGCCCTACTGGTCATCAGTATGATCATCATCACGGCAGGGGCATTCGTCATCTTAGGTCCCGGAGGCCTGGAGGAGAGAAGCCCCCCGGTACGAGTAGCTCTCATTGACTCTGGCGTGACACCCGACAGCGCACTGTATAGCAAGATTGTTGCTGGTAGGAGCTTCATAACAGAGGCGAATGGATATCACTTAGGGGACAATAGCACGGTTGACAGCGAGCCCGGGGGTAGTCCACATGGCACGTTCGTTGCCAGAATCCTTGTCAAGGAGGCATCAAATGTCCTGATAGTGAACGCAAAGGTCGTGGACTCAGGCAACATAGCAACCGAACAAGCTATCGTTGGAGCAATGCGTTGGGCCATCAACGAGGAAGCCTGTGACATCATCAACCTGAGCCTCGGTGGGTTCCCATCGGAGCAAGATGGTCTACGAGAAGCTGTAAGGTGGGCCTTCGAACAGGGTGTTTCAGTAGTGGCCGCTGCAGGCAACAATGGTCGAGGCGGCGTGATGGGCACCTCCATTGAGTCGCCGGCCGTTTATCCGCAAGTCATTGCTGTGGCTGCAGTCGATGAACAAGGAAGTCCATACTACTTCTCGGGAAGGGGCCCTCTCAGAAATGGCACAACAAAACCGGACATCTCTGCGTTGGGGATGTATACTGACCAGCAGAGCTCTGCCACAGTATACGGGACGAGCTTTGCAGCCCCAAGAGTGGCCGCCGCTGCGGCAGACTTGATTGCATACTGCATAGAGAAGGGCTGGGATTGGACGCCTGGCATGGTAAAGGCAACTCTCATGGCAAGTGCAGACCGCCTTTCATCAGAGCCATGGGAAACTGGTGCGGGCGGTCTTGACCTTGATTCTGCACTCAGATTCTTGGACGAGGTACCGAGGATAGAGAACCTCCCTTTGGCCGCCTATGCATTCCCTAAGACAGGACCGGGCAGCTTTGAGAGGTGGTTTGTTAACACAACTGTTACAGTAGAGATGTCGGTATTCGCGAGCAGTGGTACGACGTTTGATCTCTTCTATGAAGGCTCTGCATCACCTTGGGTAAGAGGGCCGCTTACTATCTACGTCAACCAGACAGGTTCATTCTCAATGCGAGTCCATGTCATATCTGGGTCTGACATACTGGGTCTTCAAGCGCTCGTGACACTCATAGGTCCCGGCTATCTTTCGGTGAAGGCCCAGATGAGATTCGATGTTTCGGTAGCCTTCGCTCATGTTGCTTTTGATGTGACCCACACTCCGTGGTGGACTGACTCCATCTACGGTCAGTTCAGGGCATTCTACGAGTTGCTCACAGACACCGGCATCGCCGTCGAGGAGATACGAGATCCAAGCGCCCTCCAGTTAGAGGGCATGCTCCGATATGACGCCATAGTCGTACTTGACCCCTGCGCGTGGAGTTACTCCCCTGATGGAAACAGGGGCTTCGTGTCGCCTTTTGCTTCCTACTCACCGTCGGAGATCGAATCATATCTCACCTACTGGCGCGCTGGCAGAGGACTTCTTGTTGCTGCTCTCGACAACTCTAGCATAGACGTGGAGAGCACAAACCAGCTTCTCTCCTGCTTCAACATGACTCTGAACTATGATCACATACCTGCAGTCACGATCGTCGTAGACGGCATTCCATCAACAGTTTTGGTGACAGGTTTCACTAACAACACACTCGTTCAGGGGATTAGGTCGTTCGACTTCAACGGATGCTCGCTCAATCTCTCTGACGGAGCATTCAGACTTGCCTGGACAGAAGTTGTCTGGAGAGACCTTCAAGGTAATCTCCATATAGAGAGCAGAACAGTGGCCGCAGGTCTAGAGGGCAAAGGCGGTTCTAGAATGGTGACTGTGGGCAGCAACTTCTTTATTGATGATTTGGGCATCCAAGGATTTTACCAGTCCACACAGAACACAAAGCTCGCCCTCCAGACCGTTCTTTGGCTGATACAGGCGCTGTAGCATCAGAGGAGCGGCGCAATCCTATCACAGGCAGTCTTTGCAGCGTAGACGAGAAGGCCCGTCTTGAGAGCCTTACCTGCAGCCAAGACAAGAATCGCCTTCTCTCCTGCACTCTTCATCAGCATCATGCCGCGCTCATTTGTAAGAAGGACTTCCTCTAGCGAGCCTTGCTCCATCCTCTCAGCAGCAAGATCTGCGACCCCTAGAATAGAGGCGGCCATGGCTGCTATCTCGGCTTCCTCAAGTCCCTGCGGCACCGCAGAGGCAATTGGAAGACCCTCCTTTGAGAGAAGCATCCAAGCACGAACACCTGCCGCAAGAGCTGTGGCCTCCTCCATGATCTGCCTCAGCTTCCCCTGAAGCTCCTCAAAGTTGGGGTCTAGCATGGCCACCAGTCTCTGGGCGGGTTCATTGAGTTCGGTTGGGAGATGCGCGTTAATAAAGTTTGCATGATGCAACTGGCTATCCATCGCTCGTCCTTCAAAACCCATGCACATAGTAATAAGCTCACGCCACAGAATAGACACATCATCTGGGACACCCTTCAGAGCTATACGCAGCCCGGTCCATGGTGAGTCTCGAATGGTTCTGCGCATCCAAGACATCGAGTCGGGAGACCTCCATACCGGTACGGCCGGATGGAAGACAGGCGTCAGAGTCCTTGGGGTCGCAGAGAGCTTCCAGCGGTCTGACAAGAGAAGTCTTGTCGCAGGTGTCGTGATGCGCGGAGATCTCAGAGTGGATGGTTACGGGTTCTGCAGGCCGGACATCGGTGGCAGGAATGCAACCCAAGAGCTCCTGGCCATGTACGACAGAATCAACCGAAAGGACATACGGGCCTGGATGTTGGGTGGTAGCGTGATATCATGGTTTAACGTTGTTGACCTTCGAAGGCTTCACGAGAGCACAAGTATTCCCGTCACCTGTGTGTCATATCATTTGTCAGACGGAATCGAGAAGTACCTGCAGGAGTACTTCCCCACAGACTGGCAGGACCGGAACGCAGTACTTGAACAAGCTGGCCCCCGGGCAAGAGTCGAACTCAGCAGCGGTTATCCCGTCTTTCTATCTGTAGAAGGAATGAGTCTTGAGAGGGGATTCAAACTCGTCGACATGTTTACCGTCGATGGTGGGGTTCCTGAGCCCATACGATTAGCTCGCCTACTCGCCTCTTCAATGAGAAACTCTGGCTGTATCTAGGAAGAATGGGGTGCTTTCCCTTTGTTGCTTCGATGCAGACCCAGCAACTTGGAGTAGAGTTCCTCGAAGACATCCAAGGAGGAACCTGCTTCTTCATGTTGTGAGTTGTGAAAGAATTCATTCAGCAACGCTGGCTGGCAGCCTGCTTGTTCCAAGCTCACGGCATGTGTCAACATGTCAACCTTGTCGGCAGCGTTGACTATCCGCGCTTCAAGCGTCTTGCATGCAACAAATTCCTCCCACAAGTCTGCAAGAAACGTGCCGACCTCACCGAGAGGGCGCAGCATATGCCTTGCTGCTGCCGCCTCAGTTTTCTCCTTCGACGATCTCATGGAATCACCACCAAACTGTACAGCCGTTAGCGGAATGTCTGACACAATGGCCTCAGGTAAATCATGAAGGATTGCCATCGTCAGCACTTTCCGGAGGTCAACATCATTTCCGTCAGACCTGATCTTCTCAGCAATCAGAAGGGAGATCAGACACGCCCCCCAGGCATGGGCTGCTACGGTTTCCTCGTTAGATGAACCTAGCCCCGCAATTGTCCACCCTGTCCGCCTAAGATGCTTCAGAGTTTCAGCCCTAAGCGAGAGAGCAATGATGTCATCTGTGTTCATATCAATCCCATCTTCAATGCCAGCATGGGTTGAACAAAGCTGCTGCGCGGGTTTCGTTCTCCACCTATGGAGTCACTACGATCGTGCCCTCTACTATGGAATCCTTGTAGTCAGAGATTATCGTCAGTATGGCATGGGATATGTATGTCGTACTGTACTGAAATGCCGTTACGTTCGCTCCACCATTTGCGAGATTGTACTGTAAGTTCTGATTCCCGGGAAAGAGATCCCACAATGTCAAGTTGGCTATCTGATATATCGCCATATCGGCTCTAGGGACAGCGCTCGTCGATATCCAAGATGGATCGGTCGGATGACTTATGTCAGCGCAACCGTAATAGTCCTGATCGGCCTCAGCGCCAATGACAAGTGGCATTCTATGGACGATGTACAGACTACTGTTCGCTTGGAGCATCCCTAGCCGGACACCCTTGATTGACGCTCTAACTGGTGCAAATATCACGGAAGCCTGGTTCAAAATGAACATGTTGTAAGTTCTTAACTGAGCCGCATCCGTGTCGTTGTAGCTGCCGATGTACTGTGTCGGAAGAACAGACACGTTCAACAAATAGGTACTGTTCGCGTGCTGTACACCCTGCACAAAGCCGCTGACCAGACTTGTCACCATCGGGTCGTCTTCGACTGAAGCTATAACACCCACTTTCGAAGTGTAGTTTTCTTGTGCTGAGAGGAAGGCAGCTAGGACTCCAGCCAAGAAGGATGCCTGCTCGACTGCAAAACTGGCTGATGCAACGTTTGCCAAGTCCACATATCCTCCAACCATCGCAAACTTCTGTCCAGGATAGGCCTCGGCCGCATTCTGAAGGGCCGGTACGAGCTTGGATCCTATGGCAACGATGAGGTCATATTTACCTTGAGCCGCTAGATTGCGTAGGAGTGCTTCAGCTTCTGAAACGGTCTGAGGATATGGAGTGGGCACAAAGTACTCCACGGAAACATCGTGTGTGAGATTCTGCATGCCTATGTTGGTTTGATCTGCCAAGCTCAGGTCCCCAAAACCCGGGTCCATCACCACAACCGCAATAGTCGGAGGCTCGTATGGGTTGGTGATGAATAGCAGAGCACCAACAGAACCGAAGATGATTACGACGATTACTACCGACGACAACAGAGATGACCTAGAGCTCACCGTGCTTCCTCCAGCGTCGAACGGCAGCGAAGCGCTTCGCGGCTGATATAAATCTGTTGTTCAAAGTGACGCCACTTGGACTAATCAGATGATTGCCGGCCGACAGCCAGGCATACTCTTTTTGGACAGCAAGCCCGAGTCCGCCACTGAGGAGCAGCTCCTAACCACAGCTTAAATAGTGGTATTGTGACATGGGCTGGACTACAAACCGAAAGTGTATGACAATGCCCGGAGAGATACTAGGCAAGGTCGCAGATCTTCTAGAGGATGCCCTAAAGGTTCACAAGTCAGTGAAGAACGTCATTCTGAGCACGAAGGAAGGCGTCGTCGTTGCGGCAGTGTCGCGCCAAGAGAGCATAGATCCGCGCGTCCTCTCAACAGTGTCGGCGGCACTCGTGTGGGCCGGCACGAATGTACTTGGTCGGGTCAGTGACGCGAAGCCCACACATCTCCTACATTCAACTTCTCTCGAGCACGTCCTGACAGTCATGCAGCCGCACTATCAGCTTGTAGTTGTGATGTCAAGAGCAGATGATGCGGGGCTTGACATGCGCGCCGCAGTATCGACATTCCAGTCGATTGCCACGCGAATCGAGCTGTTGATGGGTTCGAGCAAAGCATTCACAAGAGAAACTCTGCTCGGAAACATCGTCAAGTCCTTCCCCGAAATCACCCAGGCCATGCTCCTGACTATAGAGGGACTGCCTCTAGGCTCAGTAGGGTTTGAGGATCACATAGAGGTGGCCGCACTTGCCAGCTCCATCTTTGCAAACGGACTCACATTCTCAAACCGCACTGAGGCGATAACAATCAACTCTGATCGTGTCACGCTACTTGTGACTCGTATTGATGAAACGCGCCTCCTCGCCGCAATATGCCCGGGTCAACGATCAGACGAATTGTGCAAGAGGGTGCAAGCGGTCGTCCAAGAACACGCAAAGGTCTAGTGAATCTTTGCTGGCTCAGCAAGCTCTGCAGGTGCTGACTCCTCATCGCCGAGCATATCGAACTGCCACTCCCTCAGATTGATCTTGATGTAGCAGTCTTTTCCGCGCTCAGGACAGTCGATTCTAATCGTTACATGGTCCGGAGTCTTCTCTTTGATCTCGGGGTTCAAGCAGCCATTCTCCAGCTTCTCCATCAGCCATGCCACATACGCCTCAGTTATCGAGTTCAAGCTGCCATCCATTAGAGCTTGACCGAGATGAGCAAGGAAGTGCCTCTTCTTTCGCCCCTCCCTCTCGACCCTTACGAGGCCAACTTCTTCCATCCGTGAGATGTGCCATCGTACTGTGTCATGATGAACACCAAGGGTTTCAGCCATCTGCTCCTGGTAGCAACCCGGATTATTCACTATGTATGCGAACACTCTACGCGCAGTTTCGCTGCGCATCGTAAGATACGCCATCTCGGCCTCCTGAGAGCGAAGCATCTTGGGGTAGTAGAGTCTCTTGCCTGCGAACTTTATCGATTTTACAAGTCCTTCGCGTTCAAGTATCCTCAGATGCCAAGTGAGAGTACCGAGAGGTGACTCTAGCATCTCTACAAGTTCAAGCAAGTACGTTCCGGGGTTCTCACAGAGTACTTGGTAGAGGTCACGCCTGAATGGATGAAGTAGCAAGGTTAGGCGTTTCTGCTTTCCCATCGGGCTCTCCTCTTGACTTGCTCACTCTCCGATGAACCGAAAGGTCATAAAAGCTCTTCGACACAAAGAAAACATAACGCAGTCCATCAATCTTGTACAACCTCTAGTTCCGTGTATTCTGTGAGCAACGCAATGACTGCTTTGATTCGGAAAGCCAGCTCAGACGCTAGGAATGAATGCTACACAACCTTTTTTGGAGTGTGTTCACCGCTCTTCCGAGTGAGTTCGACTTCGAAGGGATCGATTTGTGCGGCATAACAGGCATTGTCAGCCTTGGGCGGAACAACATTGGCGAGATACTTGTGAAATGTAGCCGTAAGCTCACATATCGCGGGTATGACTCTGTCGGAGTCGCAGCCGTGTTCGAAGGAAAGGTCGAACTAAGGAAGGACGTTGGTACAGTAGATGCAGTTGACAGGTTACTCGGTCTTTCGATGATGAAGGGCGACAGGGGGATTGCCCAGCTGAGATGGGCGACCTATGGTCCTCCAACCAAAGTGAACGCACAGCCACACTTTGGATGTGATGAAGCGATCTACGGCGCGCACAATGGCAACATCCACAACTATGTGGAGTATCGTAGAGAGCTAGTCGAAACCGGCCACAAGGTACGATCCGAGAACGATGGTGAGCTGTGTGTTCATGCCGTTGACAAGTACTACGAGCAGACTGGCGACATGTTCGAAGCTGTAAGACTGTCGACACGGGACCTCAAGGGAGCATTTTCGTTTGCAGTAGGTCGTGCTGACGCCAAGGAGATCTACGCGGTCAAGATGGGCTCTTCACTTGTAGCTGGTGTTGGCAACAATGAGACTATCGCATCCAGCGACCTCCCTTCGGTCCTTCCTGTGACAAGCAATGTGATTTATCTTGCCGATGGAGAGATGCTCAGACTTACTCCTGACACGGTAAAGGTGTACCGTGTGTCAGATGGCAGAGAGCTCGATCGTCGACCTGAGATTACCACTGTAGACATCCACACAGCTGAGAAGGGAGGATACCCTCACTTCATGCTGAAGGAGATAAACGAACAACCCAAAGTGGTTCAGGACGTAATGGGTGTTCTTCAGGGAAGCAAGTCTGACAGGTGGCTCAAGCTGCTGGAGGATGCCTCCAAGCTGTACCTCGCTGCATGTGGCTCCTCATACAATGCAGGAGTATTGGGAGCGTACTACTTCAATCGGCTCGCCGGTGTGCCTCTGGTCACCGCAATCGGCGGGCAGTTCGAACAGATGTATGGACATACTCTGAGAGAAGACGACCTATGCTTACTGGTTTCTCAGAGTGGAGAAACGAAGGACATCCTCAACGTGCTCAACCTCGTTAAGCAACAGCAGACAGGCAGGACGTTAGGAATCGTCAATGTGATTGGTAGTACACTCATGTTCAATGCAGACTCCTATATCCCCATGGCATGTGGATACGAGGTGAGTGTTCCGGCCACGAAGACCTACTTCTCTCAGACAGTCATCCTAGCCTATCTTGCTACCATGCTCGGAGAGAGAAATGGTAGACTTGACAGGCAAGAGGCTCGCCGCGTCATTGGCATGCTAAGTGAGCAGCTACCAGCCCTTGCACAAGAAACCATTGATAGAACCGCCATAATCGCAAAGAACTTGGCAAGTACTCTACTTGGCGTGAAGGATCTCTACTGCCTTGGATATGGGCTCACTGACGGCGTTGCTCGTGAGGGTGCACTCAAGATCAAGGAGATCTGCTATAACCACTGCGAGGGCATGTACAGCTCTGAGTTCAAGCATGGGCCGTTGAGTATCGTGACAAAGAACTACCCCGTGATATTCGTCACCACGGCCGAGGACAGCTGGATGGTGATAAACCATATCAACGAAGTCAAGTGCAGATTCGGGAGAACAATAATCGTTGGGGAAAAAGAGAACACACTCGAACCCTATGTGGACAATGCAACGGACTACCTCGTCGTTCCCAAAGCGGACATTCTGCTCAATCCAATGCTCGACGTGATTCCACTCCAGCTTCTGAGCTATTTCCTGTCGGTGAATCTCGGAATCGATCCTGATCTTCCAAGGAATCTGTCGAAGACACTGACTGTCGATTGATCAATCCTTGTCACCGGTTTCACCGATTCTAATGACGCGTATGGCAGACGAGGTGACGTTGCCTGATTCAAAGCCCTCTCTCATGTTGACAACCTCTTCATCATCTAGCTTGAGTATCTTGACGAACTCTGTTGAATCAGCGAGAGCCCACTGTCCATACAGACCGAGGTCGTTATCTATCTCACATTCCAAGAGACCTATCGTCCCAGAGCTCGACCACCAACTCAGGCATTTGCCTGCATGACCCAGCTCTGTCATCAGCTCCTTCCATAGTTTCTTGAGAGCTGTTGGTCCGTGGCTGTTCCTGAATGTTATCAGGAAGTTGCCATGCTTTCCCTCCAGTTCCTTTCGAATCGCCTCAGTTTCGATCTTCGTGAATAGTCCCATGTGTTTCTCGCACTCTCTCAGGATGCCGGACTAAAAAGCGCCGCGTTATGGATAAAAGGAAACCCGTCGTCCGTGAATAGGGCAGATACGCTTGACAAGGCACTCGCAATCGCAGATAGGGCTCTTCTCATCAGATCCCTGGTCAGCACGAGTACGCGATCTCGAGTCGGCCCTGCATGACCTTGGAGCAAGTGTAATTCGAGTAATCCCATGGAAGGTCGTACGTACAGGCTCGACCGATCGCCATCGGATTGTGACAGGCGACAAGGACCTGTCAGAACTCGACCTGTTGCTCGTTCTTGATTTGGGGGCAACAGACATAGGTGCTTTCTTCAACCGCGTGGGGCTTCTCTCTGCACTGACAGAGATGGGTGTGGAGGTGGTGAACTCAGTCTATTCGATCCTCCAAATGCGAAACAAAGCCGAGACAATGAGGAAACTTGTTACGGCTGGGCTTCCTGTTCCTGAAACCTTAATCACTGAGTCCATTGAAGACGCGGCGGAATTCGTGAAGACACACTTTCCCTGCGTTCTCAAGCCGATCACCGGCTTCGGCGGCACAGGCGTTCAGCTGATCGAGCAGCAATTTGACATCACGAATATCTACGACTACCTGAAATTCCACAGTCAAGTCCACGGCAAAGGCGCATTTCTACTCCAGGATTATATACGAAGCCCGGGCTTTGACATACGGGCCCTAGTCGTTGAGGGAGAGGTCATTGCTACAATGCAAAGAGTCGGAGGTCAAGGTATTGCAACGAACATCCACGCAGGCGGCGTTCCCCAACACAATGATATTGATGTCAACGATTTGGCGATCGCTGCAGCAAAGTCTGTCAGGGGCAGACTCGTAGGTGTAGACATCATCCCAGATCTGTTGGGCGGACTCTGGGTGCTCGAAGTGAACGCCACACCGGGATGGACCGGTCTTCAGCACGTGACAGACTTCGATATATCAAAAAGAATAGCCGAAACCTTCTACAAACCATGACAGCGCGCGAACCATGGTTGCGAGCAACCTGTGTACCGCGTTTTCATGCATAAACTTAAAAGAGGGGCAAACGGGGTCGCATCTACCAAATACTCAATGAAGGCCCGAAACGGGCCCAGAGAGCGTGGAATCCGCCCTGCATCGCAGGGCTCGCAAAATCATGTTCTGAGGTTTGTACCATTTGACAGAAGCCGCCGAAGCAGTTCCAGAAGATCTAGAGTTTCTGCGAGCAAAGTTGAGAGATCTCAAGACACAAGCACGAACCGACCTTGAGCAGCTCCGCAGAGACCGAGACAAGATGCGAGAGTACAAGACAATCCGTGACGAACACAACAAGGAAGTCCGTTCACTAATCGAGTCGGTGAAGGCAGAGCGCGAAGAACGTGACAGAATAAACGCTGAGATAATCGAGGCGAAGGACAAGCGTACAGCCATTCATGCTCAGCTCAAGAGTGTTTACGACGAAATAAGGGAACTCCGGGGCAGAATCGTTGGAAGCCCTTCGACAGACCAACGGAGGATGATGAGAACAGTTGAGGAACTCGAATGGCGACAGCAGACTGAGCAGCTCACAATGGACGAAGAGCGACGTATAGTTGAGGAAATAGCCAAAATCGAAGCGCAGCTCGTCAAGATAGGCCAAGAGAAAGAGAAGCAAGATAGGATAAGCGAACTCCGGCGTTTGGCTAGAAGGTTGAAGGACGAGGCCACCGAGGCACATCAGAAGGTCTTGACGCTTTCAGAGCAGTCTCAAGTTCATCATCAGGAGGTCGTGAGGATCAGACCACAGCTTGAGCAGTATAAGAAGTCCGCAGATGCTGCTCATCAGAACTTTGTTGAGTGGCTGAAGAAGGTAAAGGACGGAGAAACAAAACTCAAGGACCTCAGGACTCAGATCGATGATATCCACAGCAAGATAAGAAAACAGATGGTGGACAAGCGGGAAACTGAAAAGGTAGACAGGAGGGCTCAGCAGAGAGAACAGGAGAAGGAACGTGCCGACGTAGCCGTCGAGAAGATGCAGTCTGGGAAGAGGCTGACTTTCGATGAGTTCATCCTTGCTCAACGAGTGGTTAGTGATGACAAAAAGCGGCCCAGAAGGAAACCGTCAGAGGAGTCTGCAGGAGCACCCGAGAACGTCGACGAAGACGAGGCAGCATTCGAAGAATCTTTGGAAGAGCCTGATGAAGAGCCGCTGACCGAGGATCATGTCGAAGAAGAGAAGCAGTAGACGCCATCCTGTGAGAGGGAGCAGAAACGAATCGCCAGGCGGAGGTGCGTTGAGCCACGAGTGCCAAAAGTGAGAGACCCGTGAGCCGTCACTCCGCTATTACGGTATTCTATTTCCTAGCCCTCGGGTCGGGAGTCATGAGGACGTTCTCTGTCACTTTTGACATTGTTGCACTCAACACTGTAATGTCGCCCATTACGGTGGAGGATTCCTTGGTGTATGGGTTCATGTCGCAGTGGGTGAGCTTTGCTGCCACGTTCTTGGTCGTTGCATTTCTCAGTCTGAGGCACACGATTGATGGGAAGCCTAGGGCCATAGGCTACAAAGTGGATCCAGACTTCGGCAGAATGAGCATTCTCCCAAAGGAACCCATGAAATACCAGCTGCTGGCGGGTGTGTTTGCAGGAATCTCAACCCTGTCTTACTATGTAATCGCCGGTCAATCAGATGCATCCGCAGTATTGCCATTTGGACAGCTAGTGATTGTTTACCTCCTGTTTGCAGACCTCATGGCCGAGAAGGACACGCCGACAATCATAGAAATCCAGTGCATAACTTCGATACTATTGGGCGTTCTCCTCGTCGGGGTTTCTCCGGGCGGCTTTGACCCAATCGCGTTGCTCATAGTTCTGGTACCGCTGAATCTCGCATCTGCTTTCTTCACATACTTTCAGAAGAAGACCAAACGATACGCAATAAGACCGGGACTTAGAGTTGACTCCCTCAACATGCGTCTCTGGTCTCTTTTGTTCCTCAACATTACGTTCAGTCTGCCGGCGGCACTGATGATAACGCCGACGGGATGGGCAGAGATGGTTCAGACCTTTGTACCCTTGCTCTGGATGATGGTAGGCTCCTCACTGACCGCATTCTTTTCCTTGGTCATGTATGTTCGGGCATTGGGAAGGGGCTCCATGGCGGTCGTGAATTCGCTCTCTTCCATATCTGTGGTTCTGGGAATCCCAGTCACTCTTATTGGCAACTTCTTTCTTCCCGGCGGGTTTGGCAGCATCACCTCTGATACGTTTCTCTGGACCTTGAAAGTCTTTGGCGTTATTCTTGTCATGATAGGTGTCTTTGCTCTCCAAGGTTCCGATGTCAGATCAATAATGCTACTCAGGGTCAAGCCCCAGACTGGAGATCTGCTCCCGCTTCTTTATGAGATAAAAGGAGTGGAGAGCGCATCTGCACTTGCCGGTGGCATAGACTATCTGTTGAGCGTCAAGTCCAGAAGCTTGGCTAAAACGAGAACACAGATACTCAAACGAGTTCAACGGGTGCCGGGTGTGGCAAGCATTCACACGCTGATAGTGCTGAGAGAGTATAGGTAGGGATAAGAAGCAATGAAGTTCGACTCGCGTGAGGTGGAACAATGGTAGGTCAGATAACCGCGTACGTGCTCATGAAAATCGACATTGGTAGCACAGAGGACGTCGTCGACAAGCTCAGGCTCATAGAGAAAGCGAACAAGATAGCTGTCACAACAGGGGAGTTCGATGTGATCGTGAGGCTGGAAGTGGACAGCCTTGAGGAGCTATACGACATCACTGTCCGCAAAATACACAGCATCCGTGGGATTAGGGAAACCACTACTGCCGTTGTTGAGAAGATGGTCACCACACCTTAGAGAATCCTTATATCGGTTCTATCATTGCGCCGAGCGCCGGGGCATTCCACTGACTGGCATGTCTTGCGGCGCAAAGGAGTCTCATCGGAGTGATATGATTGGACGAGGTTGTTCTGACAGGCCTGACCAAGAACTTCGGCGAGCTTGTTGCTGTAAGCGAAGTGAACCTTGAGGTCCCTGAGGGAACCATCTTCGGGCTTCTTGGTCCAAACGGTGCAGGCAAGAGTACGACTATTAGGCTACTGTGTACTTTGCTTAGACCCAGCGACGGGACTGCGACTGTGGCAGGGTATGATATCATCCAGAACCCTGTAGATGTGCGCCAAATCACAGGCGTTCTGCCAGAGGAGGGCAATCATACACTATACCCTTCCATGACTGGATATGAGAATCTGCAGTATTTTGCCAGACTGTACGGAGTACCCGAAGAGGAGATCGATGGTCGGATAGAAGAGCTCCTCACTTTCATGGAGCTTTGGGATAGGAGAGATGACAAGGCAGGACAACTGAGCACCGGCAATAGGCAACGGCTTGCTCTCTGCAGGGCACTTCTCCACAAGCCAAAGGTCTTGCTGTTGGATGAGCCCACTTCGGCTCTCGATCCCGTGGCTGCTAAAAGGGTCCGGGAGTTAATACTGAATTTCGCCAAGAAGTACAAGCAGACCTTCTTCATCAACTCGCACAATCTTGCGGAAGTCCAGAGAATATGCGACAGCATTGCTATCATCGATGAAGGAAAGATTGTTCTGACTGGCAAGACCACAGAACTGCGCGAGAAGTTGCATGGACTCCAAGAGTATGAAATAAGAGTGACTGGAGGAGTGAGCAAGGCGGAGTCAGTCCTTAAGACAGTGGATTACGTGGAGATCCAGAGGGCCGAAATTGACACGATCGTCGTGCGCATTCGCGATCCCATGCAGAACAACTCCAAGCTGATGAGGAAGCTGTTGGATGCAGGTATCAACATCGTGGAGTTCTCAGAAGAAGAGGCGACGTTGGAAGATCTCTATCTCCAGACAATCAAGGGGGGTGCAAAGTGATGGCACGGAGCAAACCTATGCTTGTCGCGATGGCAGACCTCAGGATGGCGATGCAGGTCAGGTATGTGAAGCTTGGGATAGTAGGCATGGGCGCCCTAGGGCCGCTTATGGCCATAATCATGATTTCAGTATTCGTCATATTTCCGACAACCGAAGAAGAAACAAGCTTGATCTTGGGAATCATGATCCCTATGGCAGGGACACTACTTGCCGTTTTCTCAGTCATCCCAGCTACGCTTATCGCCGCCAACTCTTTGGTGGGTGAGCGTGAACAAGACACGCTTGAGCCACTTCTGTGCACTCCCCTTACCGATCGAGAGTTGCTCTGGGGCAAGACTCTGAGTTCGCTGATTCCTAGTTTGACTATCCTCTTGGCAGGAACCGCGGTTGTCATGATAGTTACCAACGTCATTTTCGTTCTGTACGGGCGGCCCATGATGCTAGTGCCGGACCTCGCGGGGCTGTTTCTCATCCTGACCGCAGGTCCAGCGATTATACTGACAGCGGTGTCCATTAACATCTTGATTAGCGGCAAGGTCAAGAGAGTGTACGAAGCGTACCAGACTTCCGGGGCGATAATCCTTGTCCTCATGATTCCAATGTTTGCGCCAATCATAGGGATGGAATCAGGTATACCGAACACGAGCATGGTGTGGACTGTGAACATCGTGACCACCCTGATCGCCGCAACCCTCATGATTGTCACATGGAGCCTCGCAGTCAAACGATTCAACCGTGACAGAATGATATCTCTCAGGTGAAGCGGCAACCAGACCGCCGCCTCCTCTTTTCATTCGTTCGCCCCGTGTTTCAGGGGTTGTGCTGCGCAGTGCTTGCGTCACTCAGTCACGAATCTTCCTGAGACCTGTCGGGTACCTCACTGCAAGGTCCCTGTATATCGCCTTGAATCTTGACAACTCCTCCTTGTGACGCTGTTGAACATCGCCGATGACCTTTGCTGGAATGCCCACCGCAATCTTCTCATCTGGCACCTCGAAGCTTTGTGTCACTACTGCGCCTTCGCCAACAACCGCCCAGCGGCCAATGACAGCATAGTCAGAAACAATCGCGCCCATGCCTATGACTGCCTCGTCCCTGACCGTGGCATTATGAATAACACAGCCATGTCCCAGTGTGACGTTCTTGCCGATGGCAGTCTTTTCTCCGGGCCTGGCATGCACGACTACATTGTCTTGGACACTGGTCCCTTCGCCTATTGACACTTCTCCGTAGTCGCCCTTGACGACAGCGCCTGGCGCAACGTAGCACTGGTTGCCAATCTGAACCTTCCCGATTACCGAAGCTGAGTGACTGATGTAAGTTCTCTCACCGATTGTTGGGACTCTGCCTTCGAATTCGTATACCGTCATATGCCATCAAGAGTATCTAGTTAGGACGGATATTTAGGTTGAGTACCGGCCGGACCTACGAGCAAGGGTTAGTTCAGAGCAATCCACTGTCTGTTCACAGACCCCCGAAACGTTATATTCGCGAATGGCGATATCTGTGACAGTCCGATTACCAACTAATGGGGTCGTGGATTATGCCAGCTCGACCGCGAAAAGAGAACAAGGTGCCAGTGTTCCCGATTCTTCGTGGGGAAGCAGTGGGCAAGACCGGGGAGTTCATTGGTCATGTCGTGATTGTGTCTTCTCCGAAGGACCTGAAACGAAAATGGCTGCCTGACCATATCGCCGTTCTGGATCAAAGCCTCGAACGTCACTTCAAGGCGAATCCTAAATATCTGGACGACCTTTTTGTCAAAGTCAAGGCTGTGGTTGCAGAGTTCGGAGAATCAATCGGTGAATTCGCTGCCTCTGCCTATGCGCACGACGCAGTAGGTATGGTAAAAATCGCGGACGCCACCAAGGTACTGGAGAATGGCATGCACATACGTGTGCGGGCTTCAGAGAACCTCGGCGAGATCTTCTTCATCGACTGACGAAGACTGCGAGCCCCGACTGTCGCCGGTCAGTTTCAGGATGAGTGTGTTCCACTCAAGCAGATAGCGAAAGCCTTTATGTGCAAGGCTGAACCCTCGGGATTAGAGGATGGGAAAGTGCACCCTTCGGACCGGTCCAAGAGAGGCATTCTTCTGATAGATTCGTCCGTAGTCCGCAGAACCGGCTTGAAGGCATTGGTTGTGAGCGTGCCAGTACTCACGGGATACACCATCTTCCTCACGTTGCTTTCACCGGTTTCCGGGACAGTGCCAGGGGCAATCGTGCTGCTCGCGTTCGAGGCGATGATCGGGCTGGCGGCAACGCGCGTGTATAACGGTTTTGGAGTCAGAGCCAGGGCCCTTGTCGGTTTCAAGGACCCCTCCCAGCTGACTGGCCCTAGAAGGGAAACAGTGGCAGAAACGCATCTCGAAGAGATTGCCAGACTATTCGAGAGAACGGAACGCGAAGCGAAGCGATACGACTCCATGAAAATCGATGACATGACTGATGTCGCATGGTTCGTTGTGCTTGTTTATGCAGTGGGGAGCATCGGGCTTATGGTGGCAACAGGACCGAACTTCGCGTTGTGCCTTGGGGCGATGCCGCTGACAGCCGCTATCTGCCTGATCTGCTTTGTGGATGGCTTCAGAAGTGCATCGGTCAGAAACCTTTCCGACGACCTCGACGAGCTTGAGAACCACATCATGACACGTCTACGCATTCTTCAGTCTGTGACAAGGAATCACAACGGAACGATTCGCGTTCGCTGGCTTGATATAGGAAAAAGGCAACTCGTCGCTGATATTGGAATTGTCATCACTATTCCTAGGAGACAAAGTCACAGTGACGTCGCCGTATACTACTGGCTCGGTATTCTCTCCTCAGAGTGCGAACGTCTTGAGATTGTAGGAGAGAGCGAAATCCGCGATTTGCTTGCTAGTGTCCTAGCCGCACTCTCTATAGTTGTGGAGTTGGGCTGGAAAACTGAAGTGGAAGAAAGAGTGTCAGGGTTCCGTGTACAGATTCTGAACCCGCTTCATGAGATAAAGGTTTCATCTCTTTCTTCAATCGTCACAACACCCACAAGCTCACAAAAGGTGTCTGAAACAATTGCTGGCACCGTTTCACAACTGCAGGAAGTACTGGGAGCCGAAGGCGCATCAATCTGAACATGCAACAGACGAGAAACATAATCTGTGATCAATTTGGCCGTCAGCACGCAGAACAGAACAGTAGATTGAGTCGCTGGGCAGCTCATATAAGACGGAATTGAAAAGCGTTAGGCACAATGAGGACACGATCGAGATGAAGGTCAGACTACGAATCGACACCCAGTGGCTCGATGCAGAAACGAAAGGCATGGCGAGGCTCAGAAGGGGCTACCAGTCATGGGAAGAATCAACCCTGCGAACAGCCAAGGAAGCAAAGGACCTGCGCGGCCTACGTGAGCTTTTCTACAGTCTGGGAGACCGATGGGAGTGGAATCAGACAACTGGAGCTTGGCTGGCTGAAGGAAAACCCCTCGAAACAATCGGTTTAATCTTGCGAATGCCTGGTCTGAAGCCCGACACCGAGCGCAGCATCCTGTATGCAGTGATGGCCTACAGCAAAGGGTTCACCGCCCAGTTCGATCACTTGGGAGACAAAGAGCGGATAATCATCGAACGGAATAGGAAGACCGGACGTGTTTCTTGTTGGTCCACGACGGGCCACGGAGCAATGGACTTGTTACCTGTCGATCTTACGGGCTTTGGGACAATTGATGATGCGCTACTAGCCTGCCACATTGTCGCACAACCCGGAGATCACGCCCTTCGCTTGGAACTCCCATCCTCAAGAAGCGGGCTGCTGGCCATTATCCAAAGACTCTGGAATCTTGCGAGTGGCAGCGAATCATTCACTCTGAAAGAGGTCGGAGTCGTTACTGCTGACGACATCGAATCAAAACTCGACATAGATTTCTATCGCTACGCCAAGGCAGTGATCGACCTTGAACGGATGTGGAAGGAACTCGGTACGGGAGCGGCTGGAAGAGTGAAGGAGGCCATATCTGATAATGTGCCTCAGGAGATTGAAGTGCAGGACAGAATCACAATGCGGAAGATTGAGGGATTACTTCATGTGTTGTGGTTCAGACCGCCTGCCCAACAGCTTCGGCACGTACAGGACCTGCGCGGGACACTCGAGTCACAACGGGCACCAACAGATCGTGAGCGTGCCCTTATTCTGCAGGTCAGGGAATTGGCAGAGAGCCTGGACTCCGTCCTTGAGAGAGCCAAGTATCTGAAGTGGAAGAGAGTGATGGAGGAAAGAAGCTACAGTCAGAGTGAG
>PRDI01000041.1 GCA_003345595.1 Candidatus Thorarchaeota archaeon
TGGAAGAAGTCACCACTGAAGCGCAAGCGAGTGGAGCCGTAGAGGCGGAGTTGTTGGAGGCAATCGCAATTGGGAAGATGGTCCGAAACCATTCACTGGCCAAAATGGACAGATTCGCTCCAACTCTGTTTGAAGATCCAGAATCTCTTGCACGTGCGGACAAAGATCTGGCCGCCTTTGTGGAGGATTACGATCACAGCAAGTGACGGATGCGGAACAACGAGGTGTTAGCGATGAACTACAAAACAAAGATGCTGATAGCAGTTGGAGCCGCCGTTACAGCGAACTGCCAGCCTTGTCTGGAGTCCGCGGTGACTGTGGCGCGAGACAATGGGCTTGAGGAAACGGAGATCCTGGAGGCAATCGGAGTAGCGAAGATGGTCAGAAGAGGAGCGATCGGCAACATGGACGAGTTTGCTTCCGCTCTGACCGGTACCGCAGGCGGGGATGCTGAAACTCCTGGTCACGGATGCGGCTGTCACTGAACCCATAAGCCTGTTTGAGCATGGTTGACCGAAATACTGGAGTCGGGCGGTCATAGAGCGGCGGCACACAGGATGTCGGCCGCCTAGCACCCATAAGAACCGCATCTAATGAGGCAGCACTGTCCCTTTTGCGAAGCCTTATCGGGCCCGATGGCTAGCGAGTTACCATCGGGCTAAAGGCTCCCTTGTGGTGGCCTTGGCGGTGCAGAAGATGAGCAAGAGCATCTCTGTGAAGTTCGATGGCGTGTCAAAAAGATACGGAGATGTGGTTGCTCTTGACCAAGTGTCGTTTGAGATAGGGGCAGGTGAGGTCTTCGGTTACATAGGTCCGAATGGTGCAGGCAAGACGACAACCATGAAGATCCTTGTCGGGCTCATTCCTAGTTTTGGAGGCTCAGTCTTCGTTAATGGTCATGATGTGAGGGCGAAGGAAAGCGGCTTGCACAGAGTGTTGGGATACCTCCCTCAGGAGGCGGGCTTTCAGGAGTGGCGCACCGTTGACAGTGTTCTAAGAACCCTTGGCAGACTGTCGGGACTTTCTCAACAGGAACTGAACGAGAGGATTCCGCAGGTTCTAGATTTGACCAGGCTGAGTGATGTCCGGTACAAGCGGGTGGTCCATCTATCAGGTGGCACGATTCAGAAAGTGAGACTTGCTCAAGCGATACTGCATGACCCCGGTCTTATCGTGCTTGACGAACCGATGTCGGAACTCGACCCGGAAACCCGTCACCAAGTCAGGGTGATGATTAGGGACATGGCCAACAAGGGAACAACCGTGTTTCTTTCTTCTCACATCCTGAGTGATGTTCAGGACATAGCGGACCGCATTGGAGTCCTAAACCATGGCCACATGCTCAAAGTGGGCACACCAGACGAACTGCAGAGCCATTTTCAGGTCGGCAACGTGGTTGAGGTGATACTAAACAGAGGTTCCCACCCTCTGCCAAGCTTTGAATCGGTTGACGGCATCGAGAGAGTCGAGGAGATGGCTTCAAACAGGACTCTGATTCACATGACTCATCAATCGAACGTGGATGCGACCATGGGCCTGATTCTTCGCATGCTCGTTCAGTCGGGCTGTCAGGTCAGGAACCTCAATCTCATTAGACCCAGTCTTGAGGAAGTCTATCTGAGATTCGTGGGAGGCGAGCCTTAGTGACCGTAGGTTTGTTGTACGCTGACGAGATGAGAGGGTTCTACAAGTCCTACGTGATGCTTGCGCTGTGGGTCGGACTGCCAGCCTTGACCATTGCGATACATTTCCTCCAACCTCTCATAGAACCCGCGATGCGAGACTGGTCTCTGTCCTACGTAGTGAGTATTACAATCGCCGGAATAGGTGGACCATTGGCCTCAGTTAGTCTCAGTGCGTCAATTGTCAGTGAGAGGAATCAGAAGGTCTACGAACTGTTTCTGATAAGGCCCGTCAGGCGTAGTAGTCTGATTCTTGCCAAATTCGCGGCAACTTACACATGTCTTGTTGTAGCGACCGTCATCTCACTCGCCTCAGGCATGGTCATCGATTCTTGGCTTGGCGCCCCTTTCGAATCGCTATGGAATGAGATTGTAACGTCTGTGGTCGTCACATTGTCTGCCATGGCGATGGCGTGCGCCGGTGCTGTCCTGATTGGCATGTTTGTTTCATCTGTTGCTCTCGCGTCTATAGTGTCCATTTTCGGCGGCGAAATCCTCATTCTGGTTCCAATGCTTCCAAACTATTTCGACCCGTCTGCTGATCCGGTGCCCCTAGCAATCGTATCAGGTCTGGTCATAACATCTCTTTTTCTGGTCTTGACGATCTATCTGTTCAACCATAGGCAAATCTAGAGGCAACACAAGACACAAGAGCAGACGTCTAGACGCTCCTCATTCCTCAGGTGAGATGGGACTCGATGAGGAGAATGAGGAAGTACGGCTGGGTTCGGATCCTTGACCTGAGTACAGGCGTGGTTCATCATGCCTACCCCGACGACAACCACAAGGACCACTATGTGACAGAGTGTGGTCTTTTAGTAACCACCACAGATTCGAGTCTGTGCACGAAGCTGTCAGGCCACTTCAAGGAAATCGATGCGTCCATTCAGCCGTCGTATGAGGAGTGCATAGCCCGGACCAGTGTCAGGCCTCTTTGCGATGAGCGGCCGCCTCTATGACGAGATGTGATTGTGCCACTCAATGTATCCAGAATGACGCATCTCATGCCGCGCCGCGGTCACCGATTCTGAACCTGAGAAGAGTCCGGTGATAGTAGGTTTCATCGGGTCTTAGAATGACTGTTTCAGAGAAGTGAGGGTCATTGATTGCATTCGGGGGTCTCTGGTCTTCCAGGCACACGGCCGAGTGTTTCCGACAAGCCTTTCCAAACGATTTCAGTGAACCCATGGAGTTGCCCGTATATACCACAAGACAAGGTTCAGTCGTGTATATCTCCATTCTTCTTCCGGTGTCTGGCGAAGATAGCTCGCCGGCGTAGAACATACCCTCTGGCTTTGTCTTCCTGCCAAACCCGTCCAAAAGGAAGATGTCATCGACATCGCCGTATTCAGAGAAGATCCGCGAGAAAGATTTCTGAACGCGTAGGTCGAGAGGAGTGCCGACAACAGGCTTGATCTCTCCAGTGGGAATCCTGTTCTGGTCAGCAGGCATGTAGCGGGAAGACTCGAGCCTGATTTGCATGCCATCAACAAGACTGTCGAGTCCGTCGAGATTCCAGTAGCTATGGTTAGTCAGATTCACGATTGTAGGCTTGTCGGTCTTTGCGATGAACTCCCAACCGAGTTCCATAGGAGTTGCTCTGTATGTAAGAAGTACACTCAGCCTGCCAGGATAACCTTCCTCACCATCATGGCTTGCGTGCTCGAAAACCAAGGCTGCACTGTCTTCCTGACGAAGTGCTTTCTTCAGCTTCAAGGTCCAGATCTTCCTGTCAAACCCCTCGTTTCCGCCGTGTAGCGAATGGCCGCCAGAGGTGTTGGCTGACAGGTGATGCTCGGTGCCATCCAGTATGAATTTGGCGTCTGCAATGCGGCCTGCTACTCGGCCAATTGTAGCCCCAAGATGGCCGCCTTGTCTGAGGAGCTCCTCTGCGGAATCCTGTCCAAAAGCTACGTCAGACGCGTTTCCTTTCCGATCAGGCATGGTGACCCTGACTATGGATGCGCCTAGGTCAGATATGGACACCCGAAACCCTGATTCTTTATCTTTCATGGTGTAGAGTCTTGATGGTTGTGGTCCAATGTGACCCCAATCGGACGCGAGAATCTCCATGGCTGGCCAAGTTGTACAAGAACACTTAAAGAAGACTGGATTTCGTCGGGATTGCGAATGCTGGCCGCCGAGTGTAGGCGAACACTCCCAATGTCCAATAGGCGGGTCACTAGGATGTATTCTACAAGATGCCCAAGGCAGGGAACGGCGTTTTGTTTGGGAGTCATTGATTCCAACAAGAGATAAATGTCCTCATGCCAAGCTTACGGCCATTAGGGTTCTCTGAGAAACAGATCTAGGTGGTGCTCGGGAAATGCTGGGACCTATACACTACTTCTACCTCGCGGCATTTGCAGTGACGGCGGTCTGCACTCTGCTTCTAGTTCGAAGGTATCTGGAACAAAGAAACACGTTGTCCTTGGCGTTCACCTTTGTCATAGGTGCGTCAACCGTGTTTTGTCTGTTGATGTTTGGCAGAGGATTCTTCGATGCTGGCTCCGATGGCAGCATTCTGATGTACCGTGCAGCCATGGTAGCCACCACTGTGATCCCTGCATTGCTGTCCATCTTCCTCTTCTATCCCCTGATTCTCGAGCGCAAACAGACGGGCAAGGATATGCTCGTGAGGGTAGTATTGTTGTTCATCTGGGTGTTCGCTATAGTTGGCATGCTCCTGATTTCGGTGTTGCCTTCGACACATCTGTACGCGATGTATGAATTCGATGTTTACTCCGTTTCGTACGGGCCGATCAGCTATACGATGGTACTCGCAATCCCCGTGCTAACCGTGCTGATAGACGCCTTGGTGATCATGATGATGGTGATCAGGGAGAACGAGAAGTTCTACAAGATGAGAGCGCTGCTCCTAATGCTTGGTTGGCTTCTAGTGCTGGCGGGCGAGCTTGTGCTTCTAGTACCAATCCTATTGATTCTGAACCCGCTACTGTTTGTCACAGGTACCGTAATAATGGCGCTGGCAATTCTTCGGAAAGCCCCGACATAGGCAATCGCGAGAAGATATCCCCGCAAGACAAATAGAGCCCAATGTGGGTGCAACTCAGTCACAAGAGCCCCTTGATGCCCCCAGATTTGCAGCGTCGGACCCACCAATCTGGTGACGGGTGAAGCTAATGCCAACTGTCAGGTCAAAGACGAAGAAGATTGTCATGGTCGGCGCAGGCGGCGCCGGTAAGAGCACAATAGCGTCTCGCCTCGTTACCGGCACGTTTGTAAATCGCACCATGACGATTGGCTTGGACATAGAATCATGGGCACTCGTGGATGAGGAAGGACAGGTTTCAGCAAGAGCCGCTATCTTCGATCTGGGTGGACAGGAGCACTTTCGATTCTTTCAGGAGAGATTCGTTTCTGGTGCAAGCATTGTGCTCATAGTCTTCGACATCACTCGTTTCAAGACAATCATCGATATTGACGAATGGGTTCCAATTATTGAAGGCTTGCCGCGTCAGAAGTGGCTTCTGGTTGGTAATAAAACTGATGAAGGTCAGGTCATACCCACGGAGGAGATTGAGAGTAAGGCCAAAGAACTGGGAATTCCGTTCGTTCTCGTTTCGGCAAAGACCGGAGAGAACTTCGATAAGCTGGCCGACATGGTGCAGCACCTGTTGCGATCTGCCTAGAGCAGTCGAATGCGAGACCAGCCTGAATAATAGGTTGTCTTCGCTGTCCTCGGCCACTAGCAGGCTTTAATAGCGGTGATGAGCAGAATCAGGTAATGTCGGTTGTGCATGAGGGATGGCGATGCAGTCCAGCGAAACGAAGCAGGTATTCGTCTTCTGCGACAAGTGCAAGCAGAATGTTGCCCTAGATGTGCGACCTGATGAGATACAGGGTAACACCACAGGCATCGCGGGTGTCCTGTCTGTTCACGGGTCTCCCCAGCACGCGATTCTGGTCTACCTCGATAAGCAACTAAGGGTCAGGGGCTGCGAGTATCCTTCTGCTGTGCAGGTGAGGGAAGCACCGACGGTGTCAGCCAAGCCTGAGTCTGTCGTCGGCGAGCTGGGCAAGGATGGTGCTCTGACTCTTGACTCTCTCGTTGATTCCTTTGGGAAAGGACGCAAGAACGGGACCGACGCTCTAGGCGATGTTGTGGCCCAGATCATGATTAAGAACCCTGTGTATTTGGTCCATGACAATCCCACTACAGGAGGGCTCGTTCTCAACAACCTAAAACAGCTATTCGCTGAACAGGAAACTTCAATCAGCCTAATCAAACATGAGCGGATAAAGAGTGTCGTCGGGCTGAAGCCGCTCGTTTTCGACCTTCAGCTGGTGAAGTTCCTCACTGAAGGAGTAAAGATGGACAGCCGATTCTTCCGCCTGCTGATCAGAGACTGCTTAGATGAGGCCAACAGCTATTATAGGCTGAGAAACGAAGTCTCCAAGATTCTTTTCGCCTACGGTGTACTGAGGCAACGCCTTTCCACCAGCGGCGTGAAGATACTCGACACTCAGCTCGCGAGAGAGTCTTCCATAGATTTCTCGTTGATGCCTGTACTGCTGAATATGGCAGAGACTGAAGGTATCGACGTGAAATCGAAGGTGGAGCTAGATGGCCTTGGCAGGGCAATAAGGAGTTTCTAGGTGGTAAGGGACTCTTGATTACTTGAGCCGCCGGCGGAATAAGACAGTGCCGATGATTACAACTGCAAGAACCGCAAGTGCTCCGGCTATGAAGTAATCAGAGACCAGGTACCCAACGGCTACGGTTACTTCATCAGACGCACTGCGATTTGCCCAATCGAAGACTGTCACGTTGAGCAAATGTGTACCGGGGCTGAGATTCTCAATTTGCAGTAAATGGCTTAGGCCGCCAAACGAACCCACAAGGGAACTGTCGATTCGGACTTCTACGAGATGGCAGCCGGACCCCATGTCAGACATAGTCCAGTGCAGCACAAGTGTAGAATCAACTGAGCTTCCCTCAGCGGGGTATGTTATGGTCACGGTTGGGTCCAGAAGATCAACCATGAAGCTGATTTGCTCGGTCGCGCTGTTGCCCGCACAGTCCAGTACAGTAACGTTGACTATGTGCATACCGTGGAAAAGGCCAATCAGGGTTGTGTTGGTGATTGGTCCTGTGTAGACGGTTGAGTTCGTATTGTCAAGCCACACTTGTGAGAAGGAATAGCCGCTGCCTGAGTCCCAAGCATTCCAGCTGCACCCTACATGATCAGTCGAAATGTTGGACAGGGCCACAGGAGAAACCATGGTGACGGTAGGGCTTTCAGTGTCGATTCTCACTCTGTAATGAGCGGCTGTCTTTCCGACGTTTCCCACAGAGTCTCTTGCTACCACGTGAATGTACCAGGTTCCGTCACTCAAGTTCGTACTCACGTAGGTACCATTCACTGTTGTGTACGCGAATCCACCAGGAGTGGGTACTGTTCGAGGACTCTGGTCGACCACGTAGTAGAAGCCCGAGATGCCATTAACGTCAGCTGGTAGCGACCAGTTGAAATGAGGCTTGGGGTTGCTGGACCAGCTGTTCGGGTCGGGATGGGTTATAGAGCCAATGTTCGGCGACAGCACTGTGCAGTCGTAGATAATGGTCAGAACCGGGTCTCCAATGATTGCCATTCCGTAGTACCACTGCAGATACTCGGGCCCCGCGGTGCTGCTGGGCGAAAGAGCATTTGAAAACCACTCGACGAGGCCATCTCCAAGGGTCGCATTGCTATGCAATGCAGAGTAGAAGTAGTTGCAGTCCATCATGCCGCCTGTCTTTGTGCTTCCTATGGCGGCCAGGCTGTAATCGCCCGAGAAGGTGTATGTTACAGCCAGATCATCTATAGCTGTCCATTCGGCCCCGGAGCATGCGAAGAGATTGTAGAAATTCGACGCAGGCCCGGCAGCCCGGATGTCTGACGAGCTCGCTGTGCCCTCGCCATCACCATATGGACCAAAGTAGTGCATAGTGGCTGAGCTGTGCACACAGATGTGTGTCCACTGGTTATCCTGTGGAACCCTGTTGTTGAGCCAGTCCTCTGCTGTAGTCAGAAGTGGTTCCTGAATGAGTGTTCGAGTTGGATATGCCAGCCCCACATCATCACTCCATAGTGTCCCCCATATTCCCGACCAGTCATCGTCCACATAGACCAATGCGCGGTTGGTTCGTTGGAGGTTTCCAGTGCGATACGCATGAAGCCGGGCAAGGTACTCTTTGATGTGGGTAGCAGTTCCTGAGCCCCACGACAAGCAGGTTGGATCAATGCGGCCGACGAAGATTTCAGGATAGATGTCGCCTAGCGCAGACCCAGAGTGGCCATCATAGATTCCATCTTGGGGCACGGTATCAGACCATGTGCCGTCAAGATCCATTAGGTAGAGATCACAGATGAAGGTTTCAGCATCAAATTGCACTGACGCAGGGTGGTGAAACCGAGCATACGGAAGCCGTCCAATCAAAACTGCACCGACGAGACTACTACTATCATACCATTGGAAAAGCATGTCCTTCAGATCTTGGTGACTGTTGACTTGCCCTGTGTACAGGATTGTATTGTACCCGGAGTCTTCAAGGTCTCTGCAATACTGAGTGACCTCTGATGAAACGTTCGAGTACAATGAGTCCTGAACGATGACGGCGACAGACTTGCCGCCTGCAGGCTCTTCTGTCACAAAGTACGCATCGTACGGTATCAAGCTAGGGGACTCCGTTCTGACTGGGCCGTTCTTGTCCGCACCCTTGTTGAGCAGTCCGAGCGGTGTGTCATCAGGAGCAGGTGTAACAAGTGTGGTTACTATCAGAGCAAGACAGCAGAGAATCGCCAACAAACATTCCGGTTGGACAGACCTTACATACCTATCCATGAGTTGAATCAGACCAAGGCTCTAGCAGTCTACATATCAATGTGTTGCCGTTATTTCATCGTGGGGTTACTCTTTTTACTCGGTGAGCTTGCCTGTCAGCATGTGTCTGCGATGCCGCTGGAGAAACTCGTTATCACTGCAACAACAGCGAACTCTTGGATTCATCCTGACGTGAAGAACTGGGCCGAAACGACTGAGGCACTGGTTGCTGATGTAGTCAAGTGCACAGAGGCCGGCGCGGCCATCGCGCACGTACACCTGCCCACAGGTAAGGAAGTGGAGACAGTCAAGATGATCCGCGAGCGGTGTGATGTCATCGTTCAGGCGGGTATGTCCAGCTATCCAATCGATCAGCGTGAGAGCATGTTCAAGGCAAAGCCCGACATGCTTAGCATCATTCTCAATCATCATGACGAACACTTCACGAAGCTGTCTGTGAACCAGCTTCATCCTCTCGAAGAGTTGGAGCGCTACTGCAAGCGCTGTTCCCAGTTCCACATCAAACCGGAGTGGGAGGTGTGGCATTTGGGTTCGTACTGGAATCTACAATACCTGATTGACAAAGGGCTCATCAAACCGCCTCATGTTCTCACTCTATTCTTCAATTGGCCAGGCGGTACCTGGTCTCCACCGACCCCCGATGAATACCTACATCGAGTGAGGTACATGCCCCCTGATTGTAT
The DNA here is from genome assembly GCA_003345595.1 of Candidatus Thorarchaeota archaeon. Lineage (GTDB taxonomy): Archaea > Asgardarchaeota > Thorarchaeia > Thorarchaeales > Thorarchaeaceae > OWC5. The sequence goes on from PRDI01000041.1 coordinate 9,215, forward strand.
CCACACGGTCAGCGTGATGGGTGACGAGCAAATGAAGATAGTCAGTCTGGCCATCGGAGTAGGTGGCAATGTCAGAGTTGGCACTGAGGACAATCCTTTCATCACACCGGGAGCCCCGGCGAGAAACAACTCGGAAATTGTGTCTCAGACAGCCCGCCTTTCTCGTGAGATGGGACGCGAGGTTGCCACTCCTTCTGAGGCTCGGAAACTGATTGGGCTTTGAACGAAGTACACAAGAAGAGGATAATGTATGAAGCTGAAAGGGAAAGTTGCGATTGTCACTGGCTCAGGCGCAGGCATAGGTGAAGCGACAGCAAAGCTGCTAGCCAGGGAAGGCGCCAAGGTTGCGTGCAATGATATACTGGAAGCCGCATCAAGGGTTCCGAAGGAGATCAAACAGGGAGGCGGTGAGGCGATGTTCATCCAGGGGGACGTTGCGGTAGCCGACGACGCAAAGAGAATCGTAGGCAAGACCATTGATGCATACGGACGTCTTGACATACTCTGCAATATAGCTGGTATCGTTGTTCCCGGTCGGGTGGACAATGCCAATGACTCTGACTGGGACAAGACGATGGCTGTCAATGTTCGGGGCACCTATCTTCTCTCCAAGTTCGCCATTCCTCATCTCAAGAAGACACAGGGCACAATAGTCAACACCGGGTCGTCAGTCGCAATAAAAGGAGTGAAGGACAGAGCAGCATATTCGGCGTCGAAGGGAGCGGTTGTATCACTCACCCGTGCGATGGCTGCAGACTACGTCGAAGATCGGATACGAGTCAACTGCATATGCCCCGGAACAACTGACACGCCATCCCTATCACAGCGGATTGCACAGCTTCCAGATCCCGAGGCGGCGCGCAAGCAGTTCATAAGCCGCCAGCCTCTCGGGCGGTTTGGCAAACCCGAGGAGATAGCCGAAGGCATTCTGTTCCTGATCTTGAATGATTTCTGCACGGGCACTACCCTCTCGGTCGATGGGGGTATGACCGTCTAGAGATTTCTGTGGGCCAACTCCCAGTGTGGGCTCTAACCATCCTTTGAAGAGGAGAGTATGAGTTCCGTCCCAGGTGGCAGACAGCTCTGCAGTTATCTAGCAGTCCAACCTCCATCAATCCTGAGGTCTGACCCTGTCATATAAGACGACTCATCACTCGCCAAGAATAGTATCCCGTAGGCCACCTCTTCGGCTGATGCCCAACGGCCCATGACGCCTTCAGACTCGAACTCTTTCTTCACGACAGCGTAGTCGACGCCGCGCTCACGAGCCTGCTTTGTCACATCACTCACAAGCATCGGAGTATCCGTTGCGCCAGGCGAAACACTATTCACTCGTACGCCATAGGGTGCAAGGTCCAAGGCGAGCGCACGAGTGAACCCGAGTATTCCTGCCTTGGTCGAGCAGTAGTTGGCATGATTGACTTGCCCGATGTGAGCCGCCACTGAAGCAAGAGTGATGATCGAACCATGACGCTGTTTCTTGAAGTATGGCACTGCGAACTTGCATGTGTAGAATGTTCCCCTCAGGTTAACGTCGATCAGCAGGCTGTAGTCCTGATCTGAGAAGTCTTCGATTGGACCTACTCTCACGACACCTGCGTTTGCAACCAAGACATCAATGCGCTTGTGCTTCGCGATTGTGCTGTCAATCATCCGCCTGACTTCGTCGGACTTGGTGACATCACACTTCTGAGCGGTTGCGCGCTCTTTTCCCTCTCGAATCAATGACAGGGTATCTTTCAGCCCCTGTTCATTGACATCAGAGAGGACTTGGATAGCTCCCTCCTTTGCCAGAAGCATCGCGGCAGCTCTGCCTATGCCAGATGCAGCTCCCGTCATCACAACTACTTTGTCTTTGACTCTCATCCCGTCCCGATCACCTCACGAAGATACTCTTCTCCAGACCGGAGATCCTCTCACATCCGGATGTTGTGACGCGATAGCAGTCTTCGATGCCTACGAGACCGTAATCCCTGAAGGGTTGCCATACTTCGATATCGACAACCATGTTCTCACGAAATGGAATGCCTGCTGTTCTCATAGGCGAGAACATCTGCAGTTCCTCACATTCGAGGCCCAGACTGTGGCAGGTGATGAACGGCCGAACCCCTTTTTTCAAGGTCTTATGAAAGTCTGTCGCAGCCTTGAGAATGTCGCTCGGCATGGCTCCTGCCTTGAGTTCATCAACACAGAACTCCTGAACCCTGATCATTCGATCCATGACTTCCTGCGCACCATCAGGAATGGTGCCAAGCACGAACTCGCGGCTCACGTCTGAAACATATCCCTGCCAGACTGCCCCCACATCTATACGACTTAGGTCTCCTTTCGTCAGCTTGGTTCCTATTCCAGGTGCCTCAGGGTCTGACGATCCGATTCCGAGTGTCAGATGATCCCAACCGGCTGCTCCTAGCTCAATCATCTTCTCTCGAGCAATCTCGAGTATCTCATTGTCAGTGATCCTCTCATGAACTTCGTCTATGACCGCATGAATTGCAGACTCGGCCACTTCGGTTGATCTCTTGATGCGGCGTAACTCTTCTTGGGATTTGACCAAACGCATCTGAAGGAAAGCGTCGTCGCCTTCAACAAACATCGCGCCAGGAAACTTCGACCTGAGAAACTCTGACTGGTATCTGGGCATGTGGCTCTCGAGGCCGATCACCTTGCCACTTGCGGCTCCCCATTCCGTTATCTTATCGAAGATTCCTTGAAGCGCTTGCTGCGGTGAAACGATTCCGTTCGCGTCCTTCACCCATGATGATTTGGCGATGCTTGCGTATACCATCCAGTAGAAGAGGCTCAGCTCACCATCCTTACGGACGAGCGACAAGAAGGGGAACTGGTTCTTCAGGACCCACAGAATGGGGTTTTCAGCCACTCGCAGAGTCGGCAAGCCTGTCGTGTAGAATACATTCACGTCAGTGGATGCGACCAAAACATCAATGCCCAGGCGATCGAGGATCTCGCTAGCCCTTTTCCTATCGTAGCCCACTGGTTCCATTCAAACCACTCCGCAGTATTTCATGTTTCGAAGAGATCCATGAACACCTCAAGCTTCTGAAGGTCCGCCATGTTACCTTTGGGCTTGAGTTGGCCATTCATGAAAGCTTCCATGGGGTCGGTCTCTCCTGAAGAGATGCTGGTGAAGAGACCTGAGTCAACTGTCAAGCTCATGTCAGGATTGGCCACCGTGCCATCCACGAGTCGAGCTTTGCCAGTTCCGTCAAAGACCATATGCACTGAGTACTTCAGGTCTGGGAAGGTCAGCAGGAAGGTCTTCTTGTATCCAACAAACTGCTGTGAAACATCAGGAGTGTTCTGGAGCAGCTCTATCCATTTCTCCAACGCGTCTCTGACTTCCTTCTTTCCTGGCATCTTCCATACCTCATCCTGTGAAGTTATTGACGGCCTAGCTTATTCCGAATGCCGCTAATTAGACTTGTGCCGCGGGGTCGTCGATGCTCTCACAGAAGCAACGTAGCACCAGAGCCTCAGGCTTTCCGAACGCGCTAGGAGCCATGAAGTACGTCCTATTTGATGGCTTCCAGCAACACCTGCCTTCGACCGAGGAAGAAGGAACTGATGATGATGAGCCCTATTCCAGCGAGTAGGAGCAGGATTGATTCAACACTTGGTGGCAAGAGAGCGAACACGACCAGGTAGACGAGGGCAGGCACGACTTGGATTGGTATCTGCTGAATTGGCACTAGAAGGTTAGCCTGGCCCGTTTTGAAAGCGGTCTGAAGTGTTCCGAGTCCGAATACGTTTGTCATGACAAGAGTGATGCAGGCCACGGCAAAGAGGACAAGCTCAGGTAGTACAAACGTACCATCGAAGACATGCGCTATCGTTCCCATCATGGGTGCGATCCAGTAGTTCGACAGAGCGAATAGCACCCCGGATATCAAAGCCAAGGAGGTGGCTCGAAACCTTGTTGACCGGCGGTTGACGATGACAAGTCCCACCATGATCAGAACCAATATCAGGGAAAACAGAGTGATTCGTACGAGGAATCCCATCTCGAGAAAGTAAAACGTTTCAACTGGAATGACCAGGTTGCTTGCCCCTAACAGTACAATAGCCAGAATCATGATGATGATACCGGTAATCTCGGGTGCTTTGAGAGACTCGCCAATGAGTTTCACAGACCCTACGGCCAGGAATATGAGACCTGCAGCCATCAACCCCGGGACAAGTGCCGGACCTATCATCAGCTGGGCGATCATGAACATGGCTGTCCCGACTCCGAGCTGCAAGATTAGTCCGAAGAGCCAGAGAGGGTTCTTGATGAGAGTACGGAAGAATCTCTGTTCCCTTGCTTCCTGTGGTATGTCGTTGACTACCTTCTTCTGAGCAAGCGTTCCCAGATTGTTGCTTATGCCAGACAGAACGGCTAGTGTGACTCCAAGCGGATAAGACAGTCAGGATCCCCATCAGAGTCGAGCACAGCCAACCTATAAGTATCCGCCCTGATTCATCCTCAGATAATGACAAGGTTTGTCTTCTTCCAAGCACATCCTGACGATCTTGAAGTCAACTGTGCTCATCTCCTCCATTACCTAGCTGCGCACTCTGAGAAGCATGACGTCAGAATCGTGTCCGTTACCAAGGGCGAGTTCGGTCTGCCAGGAGCACGGTATGACAGATACAAGGGTGATTTCCTTGCCGGTATTCGGACCAAGGAGCTGTTCAATGCTGCGGCCCTGCATGGAATCCAACCGAGCAGCATCGATTTCCTCGGTTACGTGGACGGATTTGTCGAGTTCAACGAGCGATTTGTTAATCACATTGTGAGATATCTCCAGGATCACAGACCGGATGTCATAATCGCGCCTGAAGCATTGCACACATGGTACTATCACATGGACCACGTCAATACAGGAAGAGCCGTGTTCTATGCTCTATACCATCATCTCGTGGACTTCAGTCCCCGGCTTTACTTCTATACATCTCTCAACCCCAACTCGTTCTTGAAGGTCCCGAAAGAGCAAGTGGGCTTGACAGACCAGCTGATAGCCTGTCACAAGACACAGTGGTGGCTCATGAAGTGGATGAGGTACATAGTCAAACCGATGGAAATGGTCTCAGGATTGACAGCAAGAGGCTGGCGATATGCTGAACCATACAGAAGAGTCTTCTACGCTAAGCACAGCCGGGAGAAGAACAGAGCGGGGTTGCTTGTGCGCGTCTTCACTCACTTCTTCTCTGGTCTTCCCTATTTCCAGGCCAAGTATCCGCAAGATATCTTGGAAAAGATGCGAAGAGAGAAAGCAGTATCCGAATGACCTGTCGCATTGTACACGCTATGTGCCCTGATGGAGGAGCTGAAACTGGTCTCGCTTCTTCAACAAGGCGGGAACCTTTATGCTGAGGTCTGCATTGAGATTCTCCTATGACCTTCGTCAGGTTCGGTGTGATAGGTTGTGGAAATGCCGGTAGTTTCCACGTGATATCCTGCAAGGACAGCCCGGAGTCACCCGTCAGATTCGTGGCAGCTCACGATGCCAACGAGAAGACGTTGGCCAGGTTCTCGAAGGTGCATAAGCTGAATCCCTACACTGACCTAGACAAGTTCCTTGGCAGCGATATTGACGCAGTATTGCTGTCCGTGCCCCACTACTTGCATGCGACTTTAGCAGAAAGGGTTGCAGCGGCGGGCAAGCACATCCTTTGTGAAAAGCCAATGGCCACGACATTGGAAGAATGTGACCGCATGGTTGCTGCCGCCAAGAGAGCCTCTGTCAAGTTCATGATTGCAGAGAATCACCGATTCCTCCCTGCACACAGACTGATCAAGGATGTTGTTCAGAGGGGACTCATAGGCGATGTGTTCTTGGGACGTGCATATGAGGGGGCATTTGTTCCATCAAGAGTCTTCTTGGACCCAGACAACTGGCAGTTCACTTATGACAAGGGCGGAGGAGGGGTTGTTGCTGATCAGGGCTGTCACAAGTTTGCCACTCTGAACTGGATGCTTGGTGAAGTTGACAAGGCAGAGTGTTGGCTCGGGAAAGCGCTCAACTCTCCTGCGACCAAGGGAGAGGACTGCGCAATAGTGCTCTTGAGGTACAAGAGTGGAGCACTAATCACTGTCGATGTATCATCGGTCACTGTGCACCCATTGACGAACAGATTGGAGCTGCACGGGACAAAGGGTACGATTCTAGAAGACCATGCATGGGAGAGTCCTGTCAGCATCTTCTCCTCGCATGAACAAGCAGAGAAGAAAGGTGAGTTCTATTCTCCCAAGGTTGAGCACGGAGTGTATCCAAAGTACTACCTGATTTCAGCAAGAGAGGAGGACACACACTTCGCAGACTGCATACTGAATGATCGCACTCCTGACTTCACTCCAGAACAGGCGAAACAGGCAGTGGCAGTCACGCTGCTCTCCTACTTGTCTGCGAAGAAGGGGTCTGCTGCAGCGATGAGTGAGCTTGAAGCCATAGCAAAGACGAAGGGCACAAAGAGCGTCCTTGCTGGGCTTGAGAACGCAGTTCAGAGAAACTATGATGGAATGCGGTGGAGCTAGTACGCCAGGAGGCTGACACTGGGAATGTCTTCACGATTGAGCGTGTCTAATGGATGGCTAGTGAACGAAGAGGGCTGCCGCGTTCTTCTACGCGGCGTCAATCTTGGCGGCAGTTCGAAGGTGCCTGCTATACCAGATGGTGCCACTCACATCAGGACTGACTTCCACGACCACAGAGATGTTTCATTCGTGGGCAGACCCTTTCCTTTGATTGAGGCAGCAGAACACTTCAAGAGAATCAAACACTGGGGCTTCAACTGCCTTCGCTTGGTTATACCCTGGGAGGCCATCGAACACAGGGGTCCTAGGTTGTATGACAAGGAGTTCCTCAACTACTTGGAAGAGCTGGTCAAGACAGCTGAGTCATATGATCAGTATGTCATAATTGACCCCCACCAAGACGTGTGGAGTCGGATGACTGGAGGGGATGGTGCTCCTGGTTGGACATTCGAGAAGGTTGGAATGGATTTCAGCAAGTTCGATGCGGCTGAGGCCGCGTATGTGATGCAGTACCGGTACGATCCACGAGATTCTAAGACATACCCCCCCATGAGCTGGTCGCAGAACAAGCTTAGGTTCGCTTGTGCTACCATGTGGACGCTTTTCTTTGGAGGAAAGGACTTTGCACCTTCCTGCCTCATTGACGGTCAGAATGCACAAGGGTTTCTGCAGGGTCATTTCTACGGTGCGTTCAGGCAGGTCGCAAATGCGCTCAAGGGCATGAAGCACGTAATCGGTTTTGAATCACTGAACGAACCAGAACCCGGCTGGATCGGAGCGAAAGTTGACGGGTCGAATGTCGACGTCAGCACCACGATTGGCTACTCCTTCACCCCGCTCGATGCTATGGCCACCGCGTCCGGCTTCCCGAGGACAGTAGGCTATAGAGAGGTCAAGCGCTTCGGCGTCAAAGAAACGCGCAAGGATGTGATGAATGCGGGACGAATTGCGGTTTGGCTGGAGGGACGTCCAGACATATGGAAATCGGAGCATGTCTGGGACGTTGAAAAGGGCGAGCCGCATATTCTTGACAACGATCATTTCATGAAGAAAGGCGGCGCCCCTGTAAACTTCGTCATTAACTACCTGTCACCATTCGTCAATCGCTTCGCCGAGGAGATGAGGAGCATAGTGCCGGATGCCGTCATATTCTATGAAGGTTCGAGTGAGGAGGCCACCACAGGCAAGGCCCTCCAGATAGACGTTCCTCCGAACTCCGTTCATGCAGCTCACTGGTATGATGTCGCCACAATCGGCACGAAACGATTCATGGAGAAAGCAAGCTTCGACATTGCGAAGGGAGGCACAGTCATTGGGGCTGGAAATGTCGAGCAGATGTTCGTGAGGCAGCTGAAGGCAATTGCCGACGCTACCGCTGAGGTCTCCAAAGGCACGCCAACTCTGATTGGAGAGTTTGGTATCTGCTACGACTTGGATCAGAAGGGCGCCTATGCGAAAGCCAAGACACAGCCAATTGATGCATGGAAGACTCACGTCAGAGCTCTCTCGAAGTACTATCGCGCCCTCGATGCAAGTCTGCTTCATAGTACTCAGTGGAACTACACTGCAGACAATACAAATGAGTGGGGCGACCAATGGAATCAAGAGGACTTCTCGATGTTCAGCCGCGACCAACAGACGAAGACTGATGACATCGACAGTGGGGGGAGGGCGATTCATGGATTCTGCCGTCCTCATTTCGTACGTGTCAGAGGCGTACCGAGGCGAATGGAGTTTGACATGAAGAGTGGGCTCTTCACGTTCGAGTTCGATGCCGACCCGGGTGTTGAGGAATCTGCGGTTCTCTACATTCCGAAGGCACAGTATCCGGAGGGCTTCAGCGTGCAACTCAGCGAAGGAAAACACGAGTACAATGAGGAAACAGAAGAGATACTAGTGTTCACTCAAAGGGGAGGACCTAACACTGTGAAGGTTTCAAGAGAGGGTCATGCGCTTGCAGCGTGGGTAGAAGAAGAAGGCACCACAGATGAGTGAGAATCGCCTAAGAAAGCCGCACGACGACGTCGCCCAGGAAACAAGGGGGCTGGGGGACAACGCTTATGCCTAGCCCTATTCGCAGCGAATAGGACCCCGATTCCAGCTACCACTGAACTACTCGTGATAGCCGATGCGACAGTTGTGCGGTGTTTCACAAGTCAGCTTGGCCAGACTCTGCTCTCCTGAGTGTTTCTGTCTTTTTTCGTTCTCGCTTCTTGCTGACCGGCAATGGTCCTGAAGCAGCAGTGAAGGTCACGCCGCTGGAGTAGGTTTCGGATAGGTGATCAGGAGCCTTGAATGTCCTCGTTGATTCTGCTTTTCCCACATGCTTCTTCTCTTTCATACCCATGGTTACCTCCTATATGGTCCTCAGGAATGATGTGGGCATGCGAACTTATGAGGGTTCTGAGAGGTCTGCGGCGCCAAAGCAGACGTTTCTTGGATATCACCCGATATGCAGGGATTCAAACAGTGAAGGTTCCACGAGAGAGCCCCGACATCCGTGGTGTGGGAAGAGCATACAAGATCGGTTTCAACGGGTGACCTTCAGACCCTACGCCGTCCAGTGCTCTTCGTCAGGGCACAGTTACTTAGAAACCGCTACTGTTGTCCAAATCTCTTCGAGAGGACAAGCACTCCAACTATGACAATCAGTGAGCCACTTGTCACAACCACAGTCAGCGGCTGTATTCCCAGCAAATCTGGCTGTGAATCGGAAGTGGTTGTGCTAATGTTGTTCGGCACAGAGCGATTGGGCCTGTAGAAGTAGCGTGGGTTTGCCTTCATCTCCGTGATATTGTCGTTGATGGTGGCGCTCCAGTTGAAAGCTCCGGAGGTTGCCATTGGTTCTTCAAACGGATTGGGCATCCACGTTTGCCAGCCATCAGGTCCAAGCTCATCAAGGAGTTGCTTGGGCAGTATCGGTTTGTAGCCAACTGTGTGAAGAAGCCAGTAGGATTCTGACGAGAACTCCACAATGACCTTGTAGGGGTTCTGGCCGTATGCGGCGGTCAAGTCACCGAAATCCAGTCGAAAGGGGTTGCCAGGAGCTTCTCTGTAGTAGTTGATTGTGCAAGCGACATCTTCTGCTGTGAGCGGCGTCCCATCACTCCAAGATGCATTGCGAACAAGGTTGAACGTGAATCTGGTCCTGTCTGGCAAGACCGACTCATTGTCTTCATGAGTCTCTATGGTGTATGACTCTGCTAGCCAAGGTACATCTCGTCCATCGGGGCCCTGGCGTATCAACGTGTCCCAAGGCAGATTGTTCAGCACGTGAGGATAGCAGGAACAAGAGCTCATGGGATTGTACTTGTTATGTGTACTGACTCCCCACTTGATGGTCCCACCGAATGGGCCGCCGAGAGAGGTTCTGAGTCGTACCTTTTGAGCACTCCAACATCCCCCTACTCCATCAACGCAGTCGTCCACAAAACCTGTGAATCTGTCGGTCCTGTGGGCGGTCAAGAGCGTGTTCTCGTAACAGACAATCATCGGGCACTCATAGACCCAGACCTTCTGCATCTCTATTGCGGCTTCGTAGACTTCGTCATAGTCAGTTGAATGAAGCAATTGGTTTCTCCACTGGTCGTAGCTCTGGTTTGCCCATGATGGGAAGTTGCAGTACGGTTGATTTACATATTCTCCACAGAAATCATATGCAAGCCAATCGACATCGAAGTCGGACCAGCTTTTGCCTATGAAAACGATGTCATAATCGCCATGGAAGTATAACCTGTTGAGATATTCATAGAAGTCCACGGGCTCTGACGTAGCGTTTACATGCAATGCCTGAAGAGATTGAGCGCATTCTTCGCCAATCTGAACGGCAGTGTCCGAAGATGAGGCGCATTCGATCAGAACGTCGAAGGAGTCCCCGTGAGGTGATTCGCGAAACGTGTCGTTGTTTGCATCCAAGAAGCCGGCGGAATCGAGAATCTCATTTCCAAGCGCCACGTTCGCATCATAGTAGCTGTAGGGCAGTCTGCCTTCGATCGAAAACGGATTCACTTTCGGGACGCATGAGTCAAGCGGCTCAGACATGCCAGCAAACACTTGTTCGGAGATGGCTCGCTTGTCGAACGCAAAGGCGAGTGCTCTTCTGAAGGCTGTGTAGTTCAATGGGTTCTTCCTCGTATTGATGGATAGACACCCATAGCCGTTCCTTAGTATGCGGCCAACATCGACATACTCGACTTCTAGAAGCTCGGAAAGGTATTCAGGTGGAACCTCACTATCCATGACATCGATCTCGCCCGAAACCAGAGCTTGAACGGCTTCTTCACCATCAATCCAGTTTCTTATCCAGATACTGTCCACGAAGGGACCTGTCTGGATGAGCTCTTCCTGAGAATAAGCTTCAGCTGGACTAGAACCTGACATTCCTGCAGAAAACAGAAGCAATGGCAACAGGATGAAGACTCCAAGTGTCCTCCTGCTTGTTACCATCCAGTTGGCCCCCACTGTATGAGCAAAGAACAGCCATTAGTATTACGCGATTTATGTGTTCTTGTGCGCATGGATGCACTATCATAATGCGCGTGTGCTAGAACGATGCGACCTTGTCATTATGAAACTGTAGAAGACGAGGCCGAAACAAAATGGGTCACCTTCAGCGATGGTGCTGAACGCGCGCTGACGGGTAAATCCTTCACTCAATCATATGTGGTTCGATAGTTTTATCTTCAGTCAATGCCTGATTAAAGGCGAACCGTGGAGCTGGAGTCTGATGACCGGTATCTCGGCTGCGTCTAAGACCGCTATCATTCTGTGCATTGTGATAGGCAGTTCGTTCGTTTCAGTTGTTTGGCTCGGTTCTGTTATCGGTGGGAACTCGCAGATTCCCTTTGAGGACGTTGATCGGGGATGGTCATGCGGGAGGAGCATCAGGGAGAATCTGCTGATTACCGACGCCCAGACCTGGCAGGATTTGTGGACTTCCATGAAGAGCGGAGAAAGTGATCCTCCGTCCTTACCATACGTGAACTTCACGACGGAACTGCTAATAGCAGTCTTCCTAGGGGAGTTTGGCAGTTCGGGATACTTTGCGAATATTACTGGGGTGTTCCTGCTACTGACTGGCTATCGAATCTTCGTAGTCGAGGTCCATCCTGACCCGAACTGCGGAGTACTTGCAGTAATGACACAGCCATACCATATCATCAGCATACCTAGAGCTCAGCAGGACTTCTCTGCAACCTTCGTATACAGTGTTCATGTAAGGAGTTGCATGCCTTAGTTGTCTTGCCAATACGAATGCAATGTATCCTGCTATACGTTTCTGAAACATCTAATCGCTATGCACTGAAACGTCGCCCAGGGAACAACAGGCTTCCCTGACAATGACTATGTGTCGAGTTCAGGGGGAAGGGGAAGATGGTAAAGCTCTGATGAGACTGAAAAAAAGAGAATGGCCCAGTCACTGCAACAAGGGCCGCATGCTTATGCTCTTGGAGGAGGGAGACGAGTGAAGAAGCAGGTAATGCTCTCAATCATCGTTCTTGACTCACCAATCATACGAGTATGCGTGAAAGCTTTTCAAGCTTCAGAGGCGGCAGGAAGTGGAATCGACTGCAGCTTGAAGGATTACTTACTGTGCAAGAAGGAGACAATGCCATGGGCTTTCTGTCACAGTATCTTACTGGAGGCGGCTTCTAACACGTTGGCACGTCTTTTGCATAGACGAACCTCCGAATCGAGTTCACATTGCCCACAATGACTACTGTTGGCATAGCTTTTGTATTCATGGCCAGTCCGTACCGACCGTTTGGATCTGCAACCACAACACCTGCTTGGCTACCCGTCTTGGACTGCAGAAGACCTATGCCCCTCTCAGCTGCGGCCTGAGGGTCGGCTCCCTCTTCGACGTATGATACCACGGTTCTGCACAAAAGGACGCGGATGATGTGTTCTCCCCATCCAGTAGCTGTTGCTCCACAGATGTCATCTGCATATGCCCCTGCACCGAAGATGGACGAGTCCCCCACACGGCCTGCCATCTTGTCCGGAATACCGCCAGTTGATGAAGTGGCTGCGATGTGACTGTTCAAGTCTATGGTCACGCAGCCAACAGTGTCACCGGCTTGCGCGTTGAACGAAGAGGCGGTCACCCCGGGGCTGATCTCTCTACGATAGCCCTCACTAAGCATCTTCTCGTACAGCTTCTTGACGCCATCACCTGCGAACTGTGAGTGGGAAGTCTTCTCCATCGCAAACCTTGCCAGCGATATCGGATGTTGGATTCCAGTGACTGCCATCACTGCTCCAGACCTCAGATTGGCTCCATCGATGATCATAGCATCGAGTTCCTGCACTCCGTCCCTATTTGGTCGAGCACCGAGCCCTGCGTTTAGCTTTCCACATCCTTCCATGTGAAACGTGCAAGCTTCAGCTGCGTCAAGGGCAGAGCCACCATTCTTGAGAATCCGGAAACCAATCTTGGCTGCCTTCTCGACTTCCTCAAGAGCAGGAGGCAGCCTGTCTTCTTTCCAGTCTCCGGCTCCACCATGTACAATGATTGCTGGCAGGTTCAACAGGCGCTACCTTCTGACAATGCAGGAACGAACCAGCCCTACAAAGGCATTGCTGTTCGCCCAGGCGACAAGGGCGTTGTTCTCAGAGGATTCTTCCAAGAGTGACTTGTCTGTAGTCATCCTTGAGGCCGGATCCTACATACACTGCTATTGCAGCGAAGTCCGCAGCGGGAGCGTACGGGGCATTCACCATGAAGAACCTTTACACAGATTGATCGGTGCCTGAGAGCTATGATTGATTCTGATAGTAGGGTTCGAGGTTTCCTTTCCATCCCTTGAACTCGTGTTCAGGGAGTTTTGTCACTCGACACTGCGGCTTGGCCACTATCTCAACCACTTCGAACTTGGTGAGAAAGTTCATTGCGTATGTCGGCCTCACGACCAGCGCCGTGTCGAGCCCCTTGAAAGTCCCTCCACACGAAATGACAGCTTCGCCCTCTGTTACCTCGCCAGCGTCGGTCGCCATTACTGACACCTCAACCGCGATCTTGGTGCCCGCGCCGAACAGCTCGAGCGTCTTGTCGATCATCGCCTCGGGTGTCGGATTGGCCCAGCCCAAAGATCTAGAAGGCGGGGCAAAAGGTCGCGTTCCTTGGACCACGTGCACGTTGTTCTTCCTGAGGATTTCGAGCGTCCCAGAATACTCTTTCCTCATCAGTCCTATCAGTATATCACCCTTGGGACCCCAAGTCGTAGCTGGGCAGTGCGTGACAACGATCATCTCGACGCCGGAACCTTTGAAGACATCGAGGGCCTTCAAAGCACTTCTGCCGGTTTCAGATGCTATTATCACCTTTTTCAGATTGAGTTCCGTAGTCCTGTTCTTTGCTGCTTTCAGCAGTGCTTCAGTGTTGATCTCACCACAGTGTCCGAAGTAGATCGTGCCTCGCTGATAGTCGGCCATGTTCTCATGTCCCCATTCTGGCTACAGATGCAGTGACCCGGTATAAGCCAAGGTACGCACCAATCTTCCTTATCATGTCTTCCTTCAGCATTCCAGTGGGCCCATTCTGTGACTGACTTGCGCGAACCTTGCCAATGAAACCGGATGTTGGGTCCCAGTAGCTGCCATCATTGCTCCGGACCTCATAATGGCGGCGTCAATGATTATCACATCGAGTTCCTGCACTTCGTCCCGATTCGGTCGATCACCGACACCTGCGTTGAGCTTTCCACATGCTTCCATGTGAAATGTGCAGGCTTCAGCTGCGTCTAGAGCAGAGTTTCTGTTCTTGAGGATCCTGAAGCCAACCCTAGCTTCCTTGTCCACTTTCTGGAGAGCAGGAACCAGCTTGTCTTCTTTCCATCTCCGGCTCCGCCGTGTACGATAATCACTCGCAGCCTCGGTCGCACCACTTCTGACCTTGCATGGACCAATTGAAGCCCTACAAAGGGATTGCCGTTTGCTCTGGAAATGAGAGTGATGGGCTTAGAGGTTTCGTATAAGATGACGGAGAAAAATAGGGAGGGTTCCAGGCGCATTGCGGCCTAGAACTCCTCTGGGCAATAGCCCTGAGAACTCAACTACTTCTTGAATGCTGCCCTTGTGCTGGGTACCAAGAGATACACAACGATGATGACTGGGAGAATAAGCCCTATCCAGTTGAAGGGATAGAGGTTCAAGAGTATGCTGAGGATGTTGATTATCAACGTCCAGAGCCATGCCCAGCCCTTCAGAGACCAGAGACCATAGAACAGAATCAGCCCTATGATCCCGAAGATCAACAAGATAGCAGCTAGCCCCACAAAGAGTATTCCTAGGGGCCCAAGAAGGAGCGCCGCCATTAGTGCTACATATCCAGAGTAGATTATCAAGAGGGCGCTCAGCAACTGCAGAACTGCTAGTATTACGATACCTATGGGTTTTGCAGCCATTCGTATTACCTCCGTATCACAACGCGAGTTGTGTGACACTGGATTCGGCGCATCTTTCCTATAAGGCAATCGCGACTGTCTGCCATTCGGTGAAATCGCCATCCAAGAGGCGCCATTTCGACATCGACTATTTCCGAACTTATCACCCATACTTCGAACGGATTAGCTGACGGTTTCACCAATCCCAAACTTGCAGTTCCAAGTGAACTGTGGGCGTGTGTAATTGGCCATTGCGCAGACTGGACGTCTGCAATTGACTGTTTGCTGTTCGCCGCGAACCAGCTGTCAGATAGGACTCGATATTCGCTTTCCATCAGTTGAATTCATTCTTGGGGAGTTGCATGAATGGAACCTGTGGCTTGCAGGTACAGCCCTCGTTAAGTAAGTTGATCATAAGGCGTCATAGGTCAAGGTTAATAGTCAGCCAGCATTTTCGTCCTTTGAAGTGCATGTGCCATGACCCGAATGCTTGCTGCGAGCATTCTCATCTTCCTCGTGGTCGTGCCATGTTCCGCCGCCGACTACGGGCCCGCTTCATTCACCAGTGACGGCGTTACTATCATAGCAGGAGTGACAGCCGGCACTCCGTGGGAGAGTCCCTTTGCGAAAGAAGTGGTTCTGACTGTGGGGGTTACGCCGCAGTTGTTTGGTGTCACGCAAGTGAACGTGACCGAAGTGAGCATTTCGATAAACAGGTACGACTCGAGCAGTGCGACCTTCATCCTAGTTGCCGCCAGAAGCAAGGCCTTCCCCTCTCCAGTAACCGGTTCTGATCACGCGAACTTCACGAGCAGTCTACTTCTGTCTGGGACGACATCCGGCGCAGAGTGTTACTTCGCTTTGGCTGTGTCTGGCGATTATACCAACGGAACAGATGTCATACATTTCCTCTCGACATCTTCGGAGAACCTCATCGGGCCGTTTGTCATCTCGGTCGGGGCAGCCTCTCCTTTGTTCATTGTCGGTCTAGCTATGATGGGGCTCTTCTCCGCCGTGATGGTTCTCGGTGTACTTGCAGTGAAGAAGTCACAAGGTTTGGCACATCAGAAACGACGTCTTGATGAACGAGGTGGGCTAGGGGATCGTCTGCTCTCGCAAAAGACGAGGTCTTCTGGGAATTGCCTAGAAGGAGAATGGCTTGGTTCATAGGTCTCATAAGGGGGTTCAGGTTGTAGCCCGGTCGGATTCTCAATGACTCAGAGAGAGATGGTCTGGGATTTATCCCAGCTCGTGAAAAGCAGTGAGACCTCCGCTGTGCAAAAGGAGATGGAGGGTTCTGTCACTGATGCTGAAGCGTTTCGTAAGAAGTACCAAGGCAAGATTGCGAAGCTCGACGCGAAAGGTCTGCTAAAGATGATTGAGGAGAAGGATGAGCTCGATCTGAAGTATGAAGGTGCCTTTACCTTTGCATATCTGACATACAACGCAGACTCGACCAGTCTGGTTTCCAAGGCACTGCTGGACTCATTTCGCAAGAACTCATCCAAGTTTGGGCAGCTTCTTGCATTCATCGACGTGGAACTCGGGAAGCTGCTCACTGCGAAGCCATCACTTGTCAACGACCCGGCACTAGCAGAGTACAAGCACAAGCTAGAACGGGTGGTCAGGAGAATCCCTCACATGCTCTCTGAAGCCGAGGAGAGTCTAGTGATCGCAAAAGACACCAATGGGATAGGTGCATGGCAGCAGCTCCAGAGCGACTGGCTCTCCACACGCATGTTCACTATTGAGCTAGATGGACAGATGAAGACTCTGCCATATGGCGAGATAATCGGTCTCTATGAACACGGTGACAGAGACGTGAGGCGTAGGGCCAATCAGACTGTCTATGAGAATCTTGGGAAGGACGACATAGTCTGGGCTAGCGCGATACGAGCGGTCTGCGCAGACCATTTAGAGATGTGCAAACTGAGGAAGTACCCCTCCACGATGACTCCGAGTCTGATTGACAATGATGTCGATCAGAGAACCGTCGACAGTCTGATGAAGACAATCGAGGCAAACGTCGCTGTCTACCGTAAGTACCTGCAGTCGAAAGCCAAGATGATGGGACTCAAGAAGCTTGCCAACTACGACATTGTCGCTCCCCTGCCAAAGGTCCCTGAGAAGGAGTATACTTGGGAAGAGGCTCGTAAAGAAACGATCGGCGCTTACACTGGCTTCGACGAGCAGATCGGCAAATGGGTCACGGAGATGTTCGACAGGCTTCACATAGACGCAGAGGTCAGGAAGGGCAAGACCTCTGGTGCATGGTGCAATACATTTTTCGCAGGAAAGACGGGATATGTCCTCCTGAGCTTCAACAAGAAGTTGGGAGATGTGTTCACTCTAGCTCACGAGAACGGTCATGCAGTCCATGCATATCTGGGATCAAGGGCCCAGAAACTGAGCAACTACGATATCGGTTCATGCGTTGCTGAGTGTGGATCCATATTCGGAGAACTGCTGCTGACCGAGCGGCTTCTCTCTTCTGCAAAAACCAAGCAGGAGAAGCAGGCGGTACTGACCAAAGTCCTGGATGAGTTCGGCATGACTGTCTTTCAGGTTTCGGGGCGAGTCTTCTTCGAAAGGAGTCTGTATGAGGCGATCGAGCGCGGCGAATTCCTCGATGGTGAAACCGTGGCGAAATACTGGACCGCAAGTCGCGACAGAATCTACGGGGATACGATCGAGTGGCTGGATGTCATGAAGTGGGAATGGACGATGAAGGTCCATTACTACCTCGCCAACCGCAGATTCTACAATTACCCGTATGTCTTCGCCCAGCTGTTCGTCTTCGCACTGTACAAGCTGTACAAGGAACAGGGCAAGGCCTTCGTGCCCGAGCTCAAGGCTCTCCTCAGTGCAGGGTCAAGCAAGTCTCCCTTTGAACTCGGCAAGGAGCTAGGGTTTGACATAAGCTCCGAAGCCTTCTGGCAGAAAGGTATGGATCAGGCTTTGGAGTTCGTGAAGATGCTTGAGGCCACTATCTAGCCTAGATGAACTTAGAGCAGAATCATGGGTCAGGAGAAGATGGCTCCCGTAACACGTCGGAAGCCCATCTATCTGACTCCCCGATTGCACGCACGAAGTAGGCCGCGCTGTGTGGGAGTTGGGGAGATGCCTCCCCTTAGGAAACGCCCTAAGCCACTTTCTTGCACCAGTCCTCTTGTCCGGGCCACTTGTTGACAGAGTTGTCAGTCAGCTATGGCTGGAAAGTGTGGGAAGCGAAGTACTCCAATATGATTAACTCGCAGTTTGCCGCCTCTACTTGGTCGCCGTGCAGCAATGAAAACACGGATTCTTCTGGAGGTACATAATGTATTGGCACGAAGTACTTTGGAGAGATGATCTCGACGGCATCTACGACCTCAGCTCTGTACATTGTTTGACAACCCGGACCCAAGGGAAGCAACGCGACATCGATTGTGCCCGTCAGTTCTTCATACTCATCAATTACCTTGGAGTCTCCAGCATGGAACACGGTGAACTCTCCAATCTCAATGATGTAGCTTGTGTAGTTCTCCTCTATTGGATGGCTTGCATTGTAGCCTTCGGGCGCGAAGGTGTACATGTAGAACGCAGTGATGTTGATTGACCCAACTTGTACATGGTCGCGTGGACTGACACCAACGCCATCAAACTCAGTGATTGCGTCTGCCATGGTCTTTGGAAACACGTTTACAGTGCCATCCTTCTGGAGCATTTGGACGATTGTGCTGTTGTAGTGGTCTCCATGCGGATGGGTGATGAGGATCGCATCAGCAGGATAGCTAGAGTAGTTGTCCGGGAGACTCACTGGATCGATGTACACCCTTAATCCGTCTGCTTCAATCATGGCGCCTGCATTGTATAGCAGAGTGAGTTCGACCTGATTCGCAGCTGGGTTCTGTGGATTCAGATTCATCATGGTGAACACTGCGACTGGGGTCCCAACACCAACAAGAAGAATGAGCACACCCAGCGCAACCTTAGAATGACCCGCGAGTGTCATATTATATTGGTCGTTCGCGTGGCGAATATAAGAGGTGGCTTCGGCGCAGTTGGAGCGAATGATGTGTTATTTGGATGGGGCAACCTCTGACGTGCTTCAGGAGCTCTCCATCACCGGGTCCAGAAGGGCGCATAGTGACTGAAAAGGTGACGAAACGGGGAACCCAGAGTGCCAGGCAGAGGACTAGGAATATAACCGGCGAAGATTCAGGGGACCATGTTCTCGATACAATAAACACTTCGATGGTGCTGCGAATGGGCAACGGTCGGGTGTAGTCAATGGACAAGCAACAGCTGTTTGACTTTGCCAAAGAATGGCTCGCGACTTGGACTGGCAACAGACCTCAAGATCTCATAGAGTTCTACGATGACCAGGCAACGTACTATGATCCTGCGCACAAAAACGGTCTTCAGGGGAGAGATGCCATACTCGACTACTTCACTGAACTGCTGGAGGTCTACCACGACTGGGAGTGGGAACCGCTTGAGGTCTTCCCGACAGAAGGAGGTATGACTCTAAAGTGGAAGTGCGCCATTCCTGTCGCAGGTGAGGTCATTCGGGAAATCGGTCTTGACATAGTCATGCTGAAAGGCCGAAAGATTACTCGCAACGAGGTCTACTTCGACCGCACTCGGCTCGTTGCGGCAGTGCAGGCAAAGAAGCGTCAGCACCGACTCATTCACTGACGTTCTCTGTATCGTTCCCTCAGACGCCAAGCCATCTCACTACAGCCTCGTTGAACTCAGTCGCTCTTTCAAGCATCACTCCGTGTCCTGCTTGAGGGAGTACTTGCAGATCTGAATTGGCTATGTTATCGTGCAGATAAGTCGCATACTTGATTGGAGTCATGACATCGTTTTCACCGACAATGACGAGGGTGGGTACGGAGATCTGGCTTACTCTCTGCATCACGTCAAAGGTGTTGCAGAGCTCAAAATCGCGGCGTATGATTGGCACTGGACACTTGCGCGCTTCGGCTTGTGAGGCTTGAACCATTGGCTTTGGGGCGCTCTCATGAAACATGAACTCTCCCAGGGCATCGAAGTAGCCTTCTGGGTTGTTGTCAAGCAGGTTGAATATCATAGGAGCGACTTTCAGACGTGCGCCAGTCCCAACCAGGACCAGTCCACCCAAGTCTTCAGACCGGTCCAGGGCATATAACTGTGCCAAGGCGCCTCCCATGGAATGACCGACAAGTACGGGTTCGTCATATTGGCGCACTACAGACTCGACGTCGTCTAGGTATGATTTGAGTACATCTGTCGGCCGTCTGTCTGGGGTCCTTCCATGCCCGTTTAGGTCGATGGCCATC
>PRDI01000042.1 GCA_003345595.1 Candidatus Thorarchaeota archaeon
CTAAACAATGAGGATTTCGTTGAGCCCTGCTCACCATAACTACCGGTATAGGATGAGGTACATTAGGGGCTAGAGAGAATACCATTAGAACAAGGAAGAGCAGTTCGTATTCAGGGTCGTAGTTCGATTAGAATGTCTGCGTCTAGTCCATGATTCTTGCTCTTTGACGGTTCTCAATGAGCTGCATAAAGGTGCTAATTGCATTTTGCCCCCGGAGAAGCCCGTCCGAAGCTCGAAGAAATGCTAACATTCAAAGTCCAAGTTCAGACCCTCAGCGAGCCACGGAACGCCCTGGCACCATAGAAAGAGGGGGCACTGTTATGATACACGAAGACATGGCCGTAGCGGTGATCAGCAAAGATGGCGCCGCCGAGTTTTCTAATATCGGAAGGTGTTTTCACCCAACTCTGCGTCTTCGTATCGAAATCTCCAAGTTTCTGCAACTCTCGATATTGTTCTTCCGTTAAGAGCTCAATGCCCATGGCGGCTGCCATGTCAATAGCGTTACCTTCTGGATGCACCCCTTGCTTTTCCCTCGCCTCCTGCCCTTCACCGTCGTAACAGACATTTCTGCGGCCTTTGGGACTTTCCGCTGAACAATCATAGAAAATGTATTCGCCCGTCTTCTTATCGTGACCAACAACATCCGGTTCGCCGCCAGTTCTTTCCATTTCATTGAGTGACCACAGTTTTTCGGCATTGGCTTCCAGCTTTGCTTGTACTTTGGCCCATTCAAGACCTCTGTGGCGGTTCATGTTTTCATCAAAACGGGCTTTCAATGCTCTGAGCAGTTCTTCACGTTGTTTTGGTGACAACTCTTTTTTGAATGAAGTAATCGACGGCTTGCGCATAATCATAGTATTCATCCTGAGTTTTTGAATTCATCTATGCAGGGTGACACAAAAGGGCGGACATGGGTGCGCGCCGCACGAGACATCTATCATCTGCACACAATTCCTTACACGGAAAGAATGAGGAACGTGTCGGTGAGAGCTGGATTCGTTCTGCGTCGTGGCTCTGCATAACAGAAAGAGATGGTAGCGGGGTCGATTTGAACGACCGGTCTCAGGGCGTTTCAGACATCTGTCATCGAAACCAAAGAGACAACATGACAGGGTGCGAGGGAGCGTCTGATGGACAGCGAATCTTCATATCTCTCAGAACACAATACGTTTTGAGGGAAGCATATTGAGGCAAGGGGAGCGGTCGGATAACATCTACGTCGTCGTGGACTCATCCAAAATAGCTCGATGTGCTTGGTGCGGCACTATGGAGAGCAAGAACTGGAGGGTCTCCCGCTATGGTCTCTACTGCTCGCATGCGTGTTCTTTTGCAGCCGGTGCGCCGGTCTTAATCTGTACGAGTGTTTTCTTTCTAGCCCTGGGTTTCGGTATAGTAATGACGGTTGGCTGGGGGGCCGTCGGTATCTTTTCTTGTTTCCTGATGTTGGCGTTGCCTCCACTCTGCTGCGGCCTACAGGGGCAGAGCCACAGACGATCAGTGCCGAGGAATTCAATGGCAGACGAAGTCTCCCTTCATACTGCATTGCTCGCAACAGTGGCAACTTCCGTAGTGTGTCCTAGGTGTGATGCAGAACTAGACCTGCGGAGCATCGGCAAGGACAGGGTCTATGCGTGTGGTTACTGTGGGACCACAGGTACCATCGCAGTCATCGACAAGAGCAAACAGAGAGGAAGTAGTGGCGGTCAGTCGGACTGATATCTACACCTTGGCTTCATCCTGCTTCTCAACACCCGGGAGTGCCAACCAGACAAGCCTACCGAGCACTCCATTTGGAATCGATGTGATCAGGACTGATAGCCCAAACAATGCAATCGAGGCCTCTAGATTGCTGGCAAAATGCCCGCCGGGTTGGATCCCTGCCAGTAGCGCCATAAAGAGAATTACCGGCAGCTGCATGATGCAGAGGAGCGCGAACAGGGCTGCTCCATCTCTGAGAGCCACTTCGGTTTCTTGCCGTGTCTGTTTAGTCTGAGTAGACCACAGGCGTGCGGCTATTGCAGAGTTGACTGCCCCCAGAACAATAAACCCTCCTAGGAAGCCATACACAGTCGCAATCAGGGCCAAGATCGGCTCATAGGTGAGCGGACGAGGTTCGTAGCTCAATATCCAATCAGCGGAAAAAGCAAGGGGCCAGAGTCCGGCCAACAGTACCGAGAAGAGAATCCCGTGCAGGAAGTGTCTGCCTACGGACAATGCGCCGAACATGCCTCTCTCACTCATCGTATATCACCATGCGAATAGATGAAATACGCCCAGTACCGGAGATCGCTGTATTCCTATGAACTTTCCGTAGCAAAGGCAGGCCGTAATGACACTTCGGAAACGCTCCGTTTCCGGAAGGGACAAAGATGGGTCTTGACGGGACAGGATCCGAAATCAGAGCCGTTTAATACCTGTAGTCCAAGGTCAACATATGCCAAGTGTTGACGTCAAGGTGTGGAAAGGCCTGTCAGAAGACGCTGCAGAGCATATCATCTCGGGGATCACCAAGGTCTTTGTTGAGTTAGGAATCCCCGAGCGAGCCGTCGAAGTCATCATTCATGAGATCCCAAAGACGCACTGGGGTGTCGGGGGGAGGCCCGCCTCCAAAGCGATGGCAGACGCACGGCCTCCCTAAGCACTCCCTCAGTAGTCACCCCGGCTTGCTCACAGTTAGCAGTAGGTTGCATCCGGTGTGAAGTTCCTGTAGGCTGCTGCAAGAGGAATGGAGAGAGAGGTCCACGCTTTCCAGTTCACTTCCAGCGAAACACAATTCCTAGTGGCTGGTGCAGGAAGACGGCGGCGTGAGGTCCATTCTCTTAATACCACTCCCCAGCAGGTTACGCTCTTGGACAGTGTACGAAATCGAGAGGTTTCTTCTATGCTCTCGATGACAGATGGCCGTAAGGAGGAGCAGTTGGAAAGGAGATTGCAGCGGGCCCTCGATTTGAACGACCGGTCTCAGGGTATGCAACAGCTGCGTAGAAGTTGGACAATCTTGGACATTTTCGAGTAGGGGCTTGAATAGCTCGAATCAGACGTCTCTTTGAGGCTGGCTCGACACAATCCAGCCTCAAGGAGTACGACCCCAGTGCCGTTTCTGGGAGGACAAAGACTCCTGTGTCCAACTCTGTCCAACTTACAATGAACGGCTCTACTCATCCAGCTCCGATTGAGCTCTAGAAGCGAGCCCTGCGGGATTATATGATGGTTGCAGAAGATACTCTGTCTGCACTGCTGTCTCACCTTCTGCACCATGATTGTCATCCTTTGCCATTCGTGGCGGCAGCTATTCGCGCAAGAAATCGACCATTACCCTGTTGACCTCCTCCGGGTAGTCACGCTGAGTCCAGTGCCCGGCTCCCTCGATGATGTGCAGCTTGGCATTCGGGATACGCCCCGCTGCTTCTCTGGCATACTTCACGGGCACACCGATGTCCGCCGTTCCGTGCACGATTAGCGTCGGTACCTTAATCTCGCCCAAGCGCGGCACGTAGCAAGTCTTCACCCCTGTCCAGCGCGCCTCGTCCCTCTGGAACTGCGCGAACATCTTCCCGGCATTTGGATTCCTGAGCGCCACCACTGCCTCATCGATCAGCGCTTCAGTCAATGAAGCCGGGTCGCGGATAATTGTCTTCATCGTTTCTCTGATCATCCAGCGCGAAGAGCGGACCATCGCATAGAAGAGATTGTTGACCAGCGGCAGCTTGACTAGTAGAACGCTGAAGAAGTGAGCCGATGTCTTGTCCTGCAAGCCGTAGGTCCCAATCAAGATGAGCTTTTCAACACGCTCCGGGTGCGCCAGCGTGAAACCCAACGCTGCCCCCCCGCCCATCGAGATGCCTGCCAGCGACGCCTCTTTCAACCCCCAAGCCTCCAGCAGACCTGTAGTGACCTCTATCAGCAGTTCCTGTGTGAATGGCTTTGGAGGAGGGGGACTGCTGCCATAGCCCGGCCAGTCCGGCAGGTACACTTGGAACCCTGCCTCGACCAGCGCCGGGACGGTATCCCGCCAAGACAGCATGGCCGAGTCCACTCCGCCACCGTGCAGCAACACCACTGGCTTGCCTTTCTTTCCACCGAAGAGATAGGTATTGACCTCATATCCCCCCGGGAGGGATACGGTTTCCTGCTGTCCCTGCGGCACGGATATTATCATTTGGTTCTCCTACCTTGGTATGTTTTCGCGTCTTGCGTCCTCTCTTCTCTCCAGTCTTCATGCATTCACTGGTGCACGGGAGTCGCTACCTTTTCTGTATTGTCGTTCGGTGAGAATCGGGACGGTGATTGTTTCGTCCACGAGATGATGAGAATGATATGGTAGCGGGGGTCGATTTGAAAGACTGATCTCAGGGTCATGAGTCCTGCGGGATGATATGAGCTTGTAAGCGGCAGCTGCGATTGCACCATGAATTCGTGGTTTCTTGGTTGCGTGTTTCACGGGGATTTATACAGCAGAAGAACGATCCGAAGACTGAGGGGTTCCCGAATGGAATCAGAAGAAATCATGAAGACTGTAGATGATGTAATCGAGCTAGTGAAGGACGTACCTGAGCCGTGCCGTCTGACAGATTTCCCGACCAGACCCCCAGAAGACACAGGAGGATAACAGTCTGCTTGCTGATTTTCACATTGACCCTACCAAGGATCCGGCTCATGATTTCCGAGAGAACTGGATATATCGGGCTTCGCGGCGCTGAAACATGCTGGAGGAACAGGTCTATGAGGTATGGCATCTCAATAGAGAACTTCGGATGGTTTGGGGACATCAACCTCATGCTCAAGTTCGCGGTCGAAGCAGAGAAGGCAGGCTGGGATGGTTTCTTTCTTTGGGACCATCTTCAGATATTCCCGCCAAGCGAGGCCATGCCCTTCATAGATTCTTGGATGGCCCTCGCTTCGATAGCCGTGAAGACGAAGAAGATGCGACTTGGGCCAATGGTGACACCGCTTCCCAGAAGAAGACCGTGGAAGCTCGCGAGGGAGGCAGCGACACTGGATCATCTGTCTAATGGTCGGTTAACACTAGGTGTCGGTATTGGTGCGCCGCCTAATCCTGAGTTCGCGTCCTTCGGGGAAGACACGAATCCGCGCACACGAGCAGAGAAGCTTGACGAAGGTCTTGATGTGATCACTGGACTATGGTCTGGTGAAGCGTTCTCCTATGAGGGCAAGCACTACCATGTGCATGAGGCTCGATTCCTGCCCAAGCCCAAGCAACAGCCGCGAGTTCCCATATGGATCGGCGGAGGGTGGCCGAAGACAAGCCCTTTCAGACGGGCGGCCAAGTACGATGGTGTAGTACCTGTTCACACAGACTGGCCCAAGAGAATAACCACTGCCAATCTTGAAGAGATACTCCGACTAATTGAGTCTGAGAGAGGAAATCTTCGTGACTATGATGTTGCAGTATCAGGTCACACTGCCGGCAACGATTCCACGGAAGACCGCGAACTCATGCAGTCTTGGATTGATGCTGGCGCGACTTGGTGGCTGGAGGAAATCGAGAGTCTGCGTGGCGGCCTCGAAGAGCTGAGAGAGAGGGTCGAAAGAGGTCCTCCTCAAGCTTGAGAGCAAACACGCTGGGCTCTGCCATAACTATGGAAACCCTTTCGAACCATGACCAATCAGTTGAGAAGTGGTATCGGCGGTCGATCTGAACGACCGATTTCAGGGTCATGAGCTCTGCGGGATTGTATAATCTGGACGGCCCGCTATGCTGGTATCTGTCCTTGCTCCATGGTCCTAACGTATCTACGCCTCGAGAAGTACGTGAAAAGACCGAGTTGGAGGAGGCCTAAGGCAGCGGAAGCCAATAGAAACACGCTTGACAGTCGGGCAAGATTGATGTAGCCCACGAGCGCTAGGTCCCCGAAGATGAGCAGGTACGCAACGCGCTGAGCCAATACCCAGACGACGATGGTCAAGACGAGCACGGAATAGGAGGAGTTCGTTATCGTATTATTACGGATTGTTCTACCCACCCGAAGGAATGGAATCGCAACGGTACAGTAGAAACCCGCCACGAATGACGAGCTCGCGAGTAGGGACTGAGTGATACTCTCATAGATGCCCAGCATTAGCACGATGGTGAGCACTCCTCCAATAAGCAGTGTCACGAACCATGCATGGTCCCACAGTTTCCAGTAGAAAGGTTCCTGGAGTTCCCGCGCATTGGCGCCGGCAGTTTCAGGACTTGCTCTCCCTGGCACTTGAGTAGAGGGTGACTGCCTGACCCCCCTCTCGCGAAGAATCTCGCCCACTTCGGTGTAGAGGCCAAAGAGAATCAGGCCAAAGAACAAGATCTGAACGGTGATCATTCCGTCTACGTCGAATCCGAAGCGGAACAAGTCTGGCGAGAAGATTCCGCCGAGTACGCCCGCGGCCAGTGTGGTCGCAGCGAGCAGCCACGATGACTTCGCTTCCTCATTCACGTCCTGCGTCCTCCCTCGTTTCCAATCTTCATGCATCTGCTGGTCTGAGGGACCAATTGGCTTTTCTGCATTGTCTTTCGATGAGTCTGGAACGGGGTCACGCTGTCCTTGAGCTGAGGAAAAGAGATGGTATCGGGCGGCCGATCTGAACGACCAATCTCAGGGTCATGAACCCTGCAGACGCGATGAGATTTGCTAGCGCACTCGTCAGTGACACACGCGACCCGCGTCTGCGCGATAGACATGGGTAATGCATCATGGCAGACATAGTGCAACGGCAGGAGCAAGTTCCCTGGTAATGGGAAACCGTCCTGACTTCGAAGTCATCCAATGTGGATAACGAAGGAGCCATAATGGCTGCTCTGAGCCATTCTCTTTTACGTATCTCAGCCTCAACCAAAGACATGACACAGGTGGATACACGAGCTGATGAGCTCACCGAGTTGATCAGACAAATACGCGGTGCTCGGCCAAATCCAAAGAAGCTGAAAGCTCTGCTTGAGAAGTATGAGAGAGAGTTCGGGTTTGAGGCAGAGAAACAGGCTCTAGATATTATAGCGAAGACAACCACAAGAGCATGGTCTAAACTCGCGGAGGAAAGAGAGAGTCGCGGCATTGATGACCTTCTTGATATGCTGTGGGGGTCTTTTGAACAAGCAGGGGGTGTCTTTACTGTTGAAAGAACTGAGGACTCTGCGCAGATTCACTGCACGAGATGCCCAATAGCAGATTCGTATCTCAGCATTGGTAAACCCAAGTACGGGCTAATATTCCACTGTAGTACGGATCCACACATTGTTGCAGGGTTCAATCCGGAGATAGAGTTCAGAGTAACGAAGAGGCTCATGAGTGGGGATGACTGCTGTGATCACTATTATCGCTTGAGAAGGTGAACTGCTCCAATTATCCGCGTTTTCAGAGAACCTCGGTGTATCAACAGGTTCACGAGTGGGAAGTTCTCCACAAGACGACCGTATTCGAGTCTGACAATACTTAGAAAACCGAGAAAGGAAATGGTAGCGGGGGTCGATCTGAACAACCGGTTTCAGGATCATGAGCCCTGCGGCATTGTGTGTTGGAGGCCGGTGCCGTAGCTATTCACGTTGGGGTGAATCTGGAGCCCATGTTGAGTGATTACTATAGACTGCGTGGGTGGAACCTAGAAAACGGACTTCCCACGGACGATACATTGCGAAGACTATCTCTCAAGTGGACTCGTACCAGCTTCCTACGGAAGTAGCCAATCCCAGCCGACCGAATAGGATATAGACAAATGCCCGTATCTGGAAATAGGCATTTTAAGCATGCCATCAGGGAGAGCTCTCAGATAATGGTGAACAAGAACTTAGCAGTATCTCTATTCGTAGTCTTCTTGGTGTCTTCCTTCACGGCCTTTGCACAGACGACGCTCCCACAATCACAGAATGTCCCTCAAGTAACGCCTCAAATGACAATTAATCCAACTGGTTACAGCATAAATTCGGACTTGCCCGGATCAAGTGTTTTGATACGGGAATACGTACTACCTGCGGGTAGTCCGGCCACAACCTATGTGCCATCGACAGGTCCGAGTTTTCCCACAGACGTAACCTATGATGCTCTTGGATTCATATGGTTCACTGACATCTTCAACAACAGGATATATCGTCTGACGCCAGCGACGGAGATTAACCAAACCTCAACTACAGCATTGAAGTGGCAACTGCCTCTGACTTTGAACATGACGCGTGGTCCGGCCCACATCATTGTTGATGATGCTCATACCTGCGTCTGGTTCACTGATTACGCAAGTATGCAAATCAGTCGTCTCGACTGGATAACCAATCTACTCACAGACTGGACTATCCCAAGGAACTTGAACATTCACCCTTGGGATTTGATCATGGATACGGAAATTGGCAACATCTGGTTCACCGCATTCAACATGTCCAAGTTCTGCGAGCTTAACCCTGGCAGCGGCACCCTGTTCGTCTACAACTTGTTGGTGCCGGGTGCCACTGGGGGGTTCCTGCCTGCACGTCTTGCAGAAATGAAGCCGAGTGGGGATCATTTCTATATGACAGACTTGGGTTTTGACTATCTCTACAAGGTCAAATTCGTCAATCCTATGGCGACAGGAGCTCTCGTTTACCCGCTCGTAGCTGATGGATCCAGCTTAGCACTAGCAGTAGACAGCAAGGAGAATGTGTGGGTCACTCAGCCCACGAATGACCTCGTGAATGAACAGGTCGTCGGAAGCACGAACAAGTACGTCGGAAACTTGACTCTCATACAAACAACTCTGCCCGACGACAGGAATTACGTTAACCCTCAGATAATAGAAATCAGGATTCAGATAACTCCAGTTCGACCCGAGGAATACAACATTCCTCCTCGAATAAAGGGTGACCCCTTGGCGATATGGACAGTCCCCTCATCACCGTCCGGACCTTGGGGGATTGATGTCGACACCAATGACAGCGCATGGTACACTGAATTCTCCGGCAATCAAATCGGAGTAATCGTCCCGGCATCCAACAAGACAGTGGAGTACATGGTTCCGACAGCTAATTCGCATCCGTTATACGTTACTGTGCCGCGGAGTACAATGCCACCTTTTGAAACTCACGTGTGGTTCACGGAGCTTACGGGCGGTAAGATTGGTGAGCTCTTCAGCGCCACCTATGTCGATATCCGTGTGGCTCCATCTCTTCCGCCGCAGTATCCTCCACCAAACCCCGGTTCCATACGCTGGACTACCGAGCCTGGTGCGGAGATTTGGATTGATGCACCCAGCAACGGGTACAGCTCTGCTCATCATGATGTGCCAGAGAGGGGGGTGGTGAACCATCTCTATGCTCAAGTGACGAACTTGGGCTTCTCGACAGCTAGCAACGTTGAGGTCACATTCTACTACCACAACATGTCTGTGTCGTTTGCACAGTTGATTCCGTTGCCGCCCACTGCACCGTTGTCCTCATGCTGGATCCTAATAGGTAGCACGACAGTATCATCACTGGCACCCAGCCTCTCGATAGATGTGTACGTGAACTGGACAATCGCTTCCAGTGTGCCCGATCACTTCTGCATAGGTGTGCAAGCTGACGCCGCAGGCGACATTAACCTGTATGATAACGTTGCATACCGTAACTTCGAGATATACAGCATTCTTGCAGGGGTTCCCACAACACTCTACTTACCAGTCTGGGCCACGAACTCCCTCAATGGTACAGGTTACATGAGTCTGTCATTATCTGGCGTTCCTGCAGGCTGGACGGCTGAAGTAAAGCCGAATGGCTTTGAACTTGGAAAAGGCAAGTCCAAGCTGCTGAACCTCACAATCCAGGTGCCCTCATCCACACGGGCTGGCATGCGTGCCGTGATAAGACTCACTGGCATGATAAACGGAACCACGACTGGAGCGGTTTGGATTGAAGTGGACATCATTGCCGCAACCACGACGGGGCCATCCATACCCATAGTGGACATAGCTCTCTTGGGCGGTGGGTTTGTAGCAGGCATTGTGTTAATGCTAGCCATTGGATCTAGGCACAAAAAGTAGCATCTCTTGGGCTAGGACTTCGCGTTCCTAGCCTCACCTCTTTCTTCTTCTATGGACTGTATACAACTTCCAGATGTCTGGTCAATGCGTCGTGAATGAGAAGTCCGCCCGAATTTCTGAGTCTTGTGGCATCCTAGACATTCTGCAGACTTCAAGCGCAGGGAATTGCGGCGAAGCAGCAAGAGGAAGTGGGGGCGGGGGGTCGATTTGAACGACAGGTCTCTGTGGTTAGCCTTTGACATCAGAGAGCTTAATATCTGAAGGGTCGCTATACAGAAATCTCACCCCGTGTGAAGCGTCTTACGGGCCCGCACTTTCTCCTCTGACTGCGCTATGTCATCTGCAGTGAATATGGCCGACGTGAGGAGCGGGAATGCAGGAGCCTCGGTTTCCCATGACACGTCTGGAAAGAACACCTTGCCTGCATTGAGGCAAGTGTCACAAATGCTTGGGGCGTGAAGATAGATGGATTCGTGGCGTAAGCAACTCAGATTCAACCCAATCAAGCCTCTGCTGGATTCAGGAAATGAGGCTATTGTCTTCTTCACAAAGAGAGACCTATTGAATGAGGATGCGGGTGACATTGAACAGCTGTGGCATATGGAACAGCCACAGAAACTGCTTGAGAAGCAACAGAATGACGGTTCGTGGAAATACAGAGGAAAGAAGAGTCTGCAGCGTGAGTACAACAAGCTGGAAACATATAGGACGATCGGCTGGCTTGTTGAGAAATATGGCATGAATAGAGCGCACGTTTCAATTCAGAAGGCAGCGGAATTCCTGTTTAGCTTCCAGACAGACGAAGGTGACTTTCGTGGCATCTACGGGAATCAGTACAGCCCGAACTACTCCGCCGCCATAATGGAGCTGCTCATCAAGGCAGGGTATGAGAATGACCCCCACATAGACAGGGGTCTGAAATGGCTAATTTCCATGCGCCAGAGTGACGGCGGCTGGGCAGGCCCGCTGCGCACACACAAAGTCGAATACAGTGTGATCAGGGATAAGGAAACGCTTCAACCCGACAGATCCAAGCCGTTCTCGCATTTGGCCACAGGAATAGTCCTCCGAGCATTTGCTGCTCATAAAGAATATAGGAAGAGGAGGGAGATAGTCCACGCAGCAGAACTGCTCGCATCCAGATTCTTTCAGAAGGACGCCTATCCTGACAGGGCGGACGTCAGCTACTGGACGAGATTCAGATATCCCTTCTGGTGGACGGATATACTGTCATCACTTGACTCATTGTCTCTAATTGGCGTGACAGTTGGGAATCAGAACGTCAGAAAAGCACTGGACTGGTTTGTAGGGAAGCAGAACAAAAGCGGCATCTGGAAGGTGTACCTCCTTGCCAGCGCCAATGACAGGAGGTTTAATGACCTCTGGATCTCACTGGCTATCTGCCGGGTGTTCAAGAAGCTTTACGTGGGATGATTCTATGGTAAAGGACAATGGGGGTTCAATTGATTCTTATCTAGGATAGACTTGTTGCTCCAATGGTTGTGTTAGTCACAAGGCGCCCGCTGGTTGTGTCTTTGTAGCATCATAGGAAGCGCCAGAGAGTATCCAAGATGACAGACCTTGAAAATCAGCCTAAGGAAGACCCCGATATTGACTTTGACGAGCGTTTGCCGGTCAAGTCGAAGATAGCCTTTGGCACGTCTCAGGCTTCCATCAACCTGCTTCAGGTCATAGCTCTTGGTTCCGCAATCACTTTCTACTACAATGTCAAGCTAGGCCTAAGCGAAGAATGGATATCCCTTGCCTGGCTCCTGTTCGGGGTTTGGAATGCTCTTAACGACCCCCTGTTTGGCATTCTCCAAGAGAGGATCAATACAGACATTGGCAGACGCATCCCAGTCCTGCGTTACGGTGCACCATTCTATGCTCTTACCTTCATCATTTGCTGGGTCCCGTTTCTGGGAAACTCTCAGATAGCCCTGTTCTGGAATCTTCTGCTGGTTCTCTTCTTGTTCGATTCCATGTTCACTATGGTCGGACTGGTACAGACAGCTTTGCCCGCCGAGATGTGCATTACTCAGAAGGCCAGGTCCAATCTCAACTTGTACAACGTGATTCTGGGCTCTATTGGTGGGCTATTGGCTATGGTACTACCATTGGTCTTGCTCACCAGTGAGTCATCGACCGAACTCAACCCTCTCTTCAAGCCCGCGATGGTGCTGGCAGGGGTATTTGCTGGAACAGTCCTGTTTCTTTCTAGCTACGCCTTGACCGAAAACGAGTATGCAAGGACTGAAGAGCCGCTGGGTTTCGTGGAATCGATGGTCAAGGCCCTCAAGAATAGGGAGTTCTTGGCATTTGAAGCTATGAACTTCCCTCACGAAATGGCTTTCACGATAGTGACTGGTTCCATGATATACTTTGCACAGTACGTCCTGAGATTTCAAGGTCTGATGGCTTCCATTCCGTTTGCTGCGGTCTTCGGACTCATTCTTCTGTTCAGTTACTTCGCTGACAGGACGGTGAGAAAGCGGGGGCTGAAGCGGGTCTATATTGATGGGCTATTGATAACGAGTGCCGGGCTCATACTACTGCTCTTCTCGGGGAGCTGGCTGATTGGTGTGGTGCTAAGTCTTGCGGTTGTCGGAATAGGTCTAGCTCCGGTCTTGTTGATATGGTCCCCGCTGCTGGCTGACGTAATCGACCATGATGAAGCATTGACTGGCAAGAGGCGGGAAACGACTTACGCTGGAATGAACGCATTGATCACGAAACCTGCAATCTCCATTGCCAATGCATTGTTCTTGCTGGTCATTAGTGCATTCGGGTTTGACAGCACGCTGAATACGCAGCCAGAGCTGGCGATCTTTGGGATACGGGTAGGATTCGCGCTGATTCCCTCGATATGTTTCATAGTCAGTGCAGCCACGTTGTGGAAATGGTACAAGCTGGATGGCAAAGAGTGGGTTGCTAGGAAAGCCGAACTTGGAATGATACACCTGCAGAAAGAAAAGGAGTACATCAGGTTGCTCCAGAAGGAGGGAAAGATATCCAAGGTCTATCAGAAGCTCTATAGAGAACCAGCAGAGGAGTCATGATGGAAAAGGCAACCGGGACCCTGGTGAGATGAGAACGGATTCTATAGAACCGGTCATTCTGCCAATCATCGTCCTTTGGGTCCAGTTTCACTGCTTTTCTGAAGGCCCCTTCTGCTGATGTATGCTTGGAATCAGGTTTTGGATCGGGTGTCATGTCCTCACAGCCTGAAATGCCTTACGAACCGTGACAGGCTTCACTCAACCTTCCTCTTGAGAAGGTACGCCGTCCTGTTTTGAGAGGGACATGTGACATACTGCGTTCTTAGTCTATGAACTTAGTTCATAAGCGGACGAAAGATGGAGTGATTAGAAAGAAGTGGTAGCGGGGGTCGATTTGAACGGCCGATCTCAGGGTCATGAGTCCTGCGGAACGGAAGGGGAACCCCAGAGTCCTACAAGGGTATCCTTGCTGCCATTGTAGCTTCAATTCGCTCGTTGTCTACGCAACGATTCCTACCTGAATGATGACCTAGGTGGTGAAAGCCTCATCTTATGCTGGGTTTCGAGTACACGCGAGAAGAGGAATAACCTCAATGTGGAACAGTAGGCCGCTCTGTCAGGTACGCAACTGCGCCCACTAGGTCAAGCACGGATCTATGACTTCTATGTTCGGCACATGTCTGAACGACTGATCATGAGTCATGATGCTCCTAATCGCTTCCTTATCCATCGTCGCCAGAAGCGAGGCATCACGACCCCCGATTCCCAGATGCACGAATTCACACAGCTTCGTTATTGTCAACATCAGTGTTGGCCTGTCCAAGGCGTACACCGGAATGTCATAGTCCATGAAGATTCGGGCTTTCTCTCCTCCCGCCAGCGGACCCAAGCGTTTCACGAGATAGTGCAAGGTCTCGACAGCCACTGTAGCGTTTATCGATGCCTCATTTCGTTTCAGCACTTTCTCAAGAGGTTTCACAACCTGTGTGTGCTCGGGAAGAGTCGAGTCGAAGTAGTACGCCCAGATATTGGTGTCCACGAGAATCAAGGCACTGTCCTCCAAATCTCCTTGAGACGCAATGGGTCCAAGTCGCTCTCCACGGTTATGCATCCTCGAAGCTCGGCAATGAATGTGTCAAGACTGACGACTCTCTCTATTGTCACACCGTCCTTCTTTGCAGATATCCGGACTCGGTCCCCAGTCTTGAGACCTGTCCTCTCGCGAATTTCCTTCGGAATGGTCACTCTACCCCGCTCGTCAATCTCGTTCGTTTCACCCATGAGTTCACCCATTCCCACAATCGTGCCCAAAGGTATTAACTGTATCGCACCCAAAGGTGATGGCTGTACCACATCTTCGGTGAGATCTCGTCCGAATTGGTGTGCGGTCAACAAAGAAGCACAAGAAGCCACGCAGAAGTTGAGAGATGGTAGAGGGCGATTGGTTTGAACGACCGATCTCAAGGTCATGAGCCCCGCGGGATACGGTGAATCTTAATCATATAGTGCAAGGATACTCTTCGCCTACCACCCCTCGTCTCCAAAGGCTACTTGTCCTGCATGCCGTCTCCTCAGCGGTGGGAACAAGGACGCCACATTCAGGAGCACAGGCTGCTTCTCATAAGGACATTACACTAGCGAACCCTACACTCTTGGATGAAGAGCAAGAACGCCAGAAGGCTCGACACACTGGCGATCAACCAGACGATTCGAAATGGTGCCGCTATCGCTATTCCTCCTACTATCAGACCAATTCCAGTGATTCCCATGAGCATTCTGTTTCTGGACCTTTCTCTTGTTTGCCTCAGTGCGTATCCTACCATTGCAAGAGTGGTGACCGTCCCGACAGGTAAATAGCTAGATACGATCAGATACGGGTATACGGCAGTCTGGTCCACAATGGCAATAAACACTGACGGTAGCACACTCTCAAGTATCTGAAGTGCTGCTGTTACGAGACCTAGCAGAGTGATCGATGATGGGCATGTCCGTCCATATCTTCGATGGAACCCCAAGAAACCGAGCCCCATCAGAGAGTACCAGAGCGCCCATAGGATCGTGTCAAGCCACAGATAGAAGGAAGTCTGCAGAATCTCCGGCTCATAGATCACGTAGCGACTGATTGGTGCAATCACTCCAACTATGCTGCCCAAGGCTCCAATGATGAACAGCAGTCTGCTAACAATATCGTGTTGCTCTGTCGCTGCTAGCACTTCAACTCCCACCGCAAGAGCTCAGATGCTACTGCCCTATTGCTGGTGAGCAGCATTTATGCTTGTCCCTGCACGCGTCGCATCTTAGTGGGCATATAGACAGTTCAAGCTCGGAAAGTGA
Source organism: Candidatus Thorarchaeota archaeon (assembly GCA_003345595.1). GTDB lineage: Archaea > Asgardarchaeota > Thorarchaeia > Thorarchaeales > Thorarchaeaceae > OWC5. Next base: position 15,312 of record PRDI01000042.1, read on the forward strand.
AATGGTAGCGGGCGGTCAATCTGAACGAGCAATCTCAGGGGCCTCCATCCGAGTATGGCAGCTATGTCTGGTCTTGATTCTGTTGGCCTGTAGTGTTCTCAACATCCTGCGACTGATTGCCCTTCTGAACAGGTGAAACGGACTTCTTCAGACCTGCAGAAAGCAGTGACAACCCCGTGTATTCCCAGAGAGTCAGAATGGCGGTCAATGGCCATGCATGAAATATGACGACTGCCTGCCTTACTCCGAAGTGTTCGTCCGCTATCACGGCCATGGAATTAGTGATGAAACCATGGATGCTTTCATTCTGGCTTGGGTTGTAGAGGCCGATTGTCCAGTTCGCGACCACAAACGCGTAAGAGTACCGGTACGGAAGTCTGAGGTTCAAAACGCAAGCATGAGAGCAGTTCCCTTGCTCGAACTTGTTCTGCGGGATGTTCTCGTCTACTATGTAGAATGTGACGTTGCCGGACCAATCAAAAAGCTCTAGATACAGATTCTCTACCGTATACCAGTTTGATAGCGACTTGCTATGATAGGTCCCCTCGGGCGGAAGGTCTACAGATTCCTCCCACCCGGTTCTATTGATTTCACCTTGGTAGTAAGACTGGAGGTCATAGACAAGTCCTGCCTGTAGTACTAGAAGAGCCGAGGTGCATACAGTGAGCACAAGAGTGCGACTCCTCCTGTTTGCCGTCCAGCCAGTTCGCACGTTGAACAATGAGAGGACTGCAATCTCGGGGAAGATCAGGAGCACTGCAATCTCAAGTGGGAATAGCCTGATGCTGGTGATGATCAACATCACTATCAACGTCATCATGACGGTTCGAAGTTCATAACCATCCCTCTGCCAGCGCCCGGTCATGTCACATCCCTCTGGGAAGGATCACTTCCTGCAGCAATTGCCCTATACATAACAGGGTCCGAGAACATCCTGAGCCCTCTGACTGCACAATCTGCAGACCTGTAATATGAATTCTTCTCTCGCTATCGAATCTTCCTCGCAAATGGACAAATGAGGCCGCGTGAGCACAGATGTGGCAAACCGGTTGGTCATGGCAGGTCAGAAGAAGTGGTAGCAGGGGTCGATTTGAACGACCGATCTCAGGGTCATGAGTATCTTGGGATTGTGCGATGGTCTGCAGAAGGATGATGGCCGGGAGCCATAAAGCAGTATCTACTCTATGAATCACCGTGCTGGCATAACCATGCATATATCTAGCATGTGGTCGCCGCCGTGCGCCAAAGACAGTCCCTTCAGAGTGGGATGACAAACATGCCTAGTGCGGACAACGCCTCGAATTCTGCGGCGGAAACACCGGGCGCTGCAGAGAATGAACCGACCAGAATCACGTGGAGAATGTCGGTCAGGAAACTCTTCACCAATCGCAACTTCACCGTCTTCCTGATTACCAACTGGATATTCGCGAGCCTCCAGGTGGCTGGCCAGTATTTCAACCTCTACCTCAGAGACATAGGAATCCCGTACATAGGAATAGGGGCTCTCATGTCCGCGATGCTCATCATGGTGCTCATTGCCACGGCTATCGCGGGTTACTTGGCTGACAACTACAACAGGAGAAACCTCGCAATCATCACCATGGTGGTCAATGGTCTGGGGTTTCTGTTAATGTCGTTTGCAGTTAACTTCTGGACGGCGGGACTGGCACTCTTCGTGATAGCATCATCGAACTTCACGGGACAAGGAGGCACTGCATACATATACGAAACGATGGACCGGAAACACAGTGGCGTGGCCGTAAGCCTGTTCACATTGGGAACATTGTTCGGTCTCGGGCCTCTCTTCGTGATCGCACTTATGCTCAACAGTGGACTCACACTAGTGGAGGCCATGCGACCGATCTTCTTCTTCGGGGCTGTGGTCTACTTCGTATCTGCTGGAGTCAGAGTGGTATGGCTTGAATCGACGAAGATTCGGGAGAGGCAGAAGTCCGGCGGTATGCTCAGGGACTTTTTACACGAGAACGCGAGAGGTCTCAGGATGCTCGCTAGGGTCTTCCCAGTGTTTATCACCGTGATGATGCTCGATGCTCTGAGCGACAGTTTCTACAGTTTCTCGAACCTGTTCTATGTGAACGAAACGCTCGCGTTCGGCTTCGGCGAGATCAATCTCATGCTCCTGATAACGTTGGCAGTCTCTATCCCAATCACCCTCTATCTGGGCCAGGTGTTCGATAGACACGGAGGAAGGAGAATAACAGTCGCAGTCTATTCCGTGATGCCCTTCGCACTATCCCTCTTGATACTCGCGAGGGTCGTGCAGTATGTTGCACCCGCGACTTGGGTGAACTATCTCCACAGCCTCTACCCCGGACTGGAGGTGGTCTTCTCACTTGCATTCATTGCAGTAGCCACAAAGGCCACAAACGACGTTCTCTGGGGTTCGGTAATATCGACGTACGTCCAGAAATCCCTCCCACGACAGGAGCTCGGAAAGATGCTTGGCCTCACAACTCTTTTGATTCTGGTTACAGGAATCTTCGGGCCCTTCATTTCAGGATACATCTACCAGACCTTTCTCGACGCCACGCCACTCTTAGTGATGGCGATAGTCCTGAATGTGATGATTCTCATCGTGCTCGTGACGAAGAGCATTGAGCCAAGAGTCAAGGTCGAGGAATTAGAACAGGAAACCACTACTGGACCCAAGTTGCAGCCAGACGCCACTGCCAACAAATAGTGTGCCAAGTCTTCATGCGACGTGATGCAGTTGGCAGCTCTGAGTGGGCAACACTCGCAGTCATCGTCCGAGAGCTGTGTCGCCAGCGTTTCAGCTAGCTTCTCCTAGGTCGTGGGCCGTTACTTGGGGGAATGGGCCTCCCAACTCCCTGATAGAGGACCACAACGCTTGACATATATACAGAATAACTATAGTTAGTCCGAGGCGTAAAGGCTTGTCTACGGAAACATTGGTAAGGGAAAGACGACATATCGTCACCCGTCAGATTGTCGGGTCCTTCATGGTCGGATTCCTTCTGGGTGCCCTACTGACTTACCTCTATCCCAATCTGATACTGCCAGCAACTCAGCTATTGTTCGCTGGAACGAGTTCTCTCCAAGATCCAGCGGTATACATCACGAGAATCATCCTCAATGGTGCGGTCTATGGAGTGTTCACGGGTCTGGCGGCGTGGATTGTGACGAAGGGCAGGAAGACGCACGAGGACTGACCGGACCTGCCGAAGCGGCAGAAACCCTGCTCTTGGGTTGGCTGTGCGAGGAACACTTTTGTCGAACGCAAGAGTCCCGCACGCGCAATCACGGCTCGGGCCGCAGGCTTGGCCTCTCTACTTCGTGGGGTGCTCGAGCAGGTAATCGCGAAGAGCTGCAGCGTTGTTGAGCTCGGCATTCTTGGCCGCAAAGAGGAGGGTGACAGGACCGCGCTTCAGGGCCTCACGGATGGGATCCAAAGCCTTCGGATTGGCGTCGAGCTCCTTGAAGTATCGTTCTCGGAACTCGGTCCAGAGCTCCGCCTGGTGGTGGTAGCGGCGGCGAAGCTCATCACTGGGCGCCGCCTCCTTCAGCCAGGCATCCAGCCGGGCCCGCTCCTTGCTGATCCCCCGGGGCCACAACCGGTCCACGAGGAACCGTACGCCGTCCGTTGAGGCCGGCTCGTCGTAGATCCGTTTCAGGAGAATCGTTGGTTTCACCATTCCATCACCCCAGTAAAGGTGCGGTCAGTCGAGTTTCGGCCGAAACATGTCCGGGATTGCCTGACAGGCGCAGTTGGAGTTTCAGCATTTCTCGCCTTTTCTCCATTGCTGTCAAGTAAGGCGATGCGGGACTGGAGAGATGGTAGGGGGTCGATTTGAACGACCCCTCTCGGCTGCCATGGTTCTGGACTCTTCTTATGGCATGCCACATCCCATGAGAATCAGCCTGCGACTGTTTCATGAAACTGGCGCGTCATGGTCCATGGAATGAGCTTAAATCCATACATGCACATACATACACAGAGTGTGAGAGGAATGGGTTACAAGACAATCTCTCTCTCAGACGAGGCTTACGAGATTCTCAAGAAAGCGAAGAGAAACAGTGAGAGCTTCAGTCAGGTCGTCATCAGACTAGCCAGTAGACGGTCACTCGATGACTTCGTTGGATGCATCTCCAAGGAGTCCATCGAGAGGATGTCTGCCGCAATAGACGCCTTCCGGAAAGGGCGAGGTGAGGTCTGGTCCGAGAGTATGGAAGAGATGATGGGATGAGGCCCCAATGATAGCTGACTCATCTTTCATCATTGACCTCATGCGCGAGAGCGAACCGGCTCTGAGGAAGCTGGCAGAGATCAGAGAGAGTGGCCAGCCGCAGTATGTCACATCTCCTACAGTCATGGAACTGGCAGTCGGTGTTGCACTGGCCAGTCTGCCCAAGGATGAACAGAAGAAGGTCGGCGATATCCTAGGAGGTTTCCAAGTCCTCCCACTGGACACGGTTTCCGCATGGCGCGCAGGGATTGAAGTAGGACGACTGCGAAAGACGGGCAAGATAGTGGATCCGATAGATGGACAGATAGCAGGAATAGCTCTTCAACATGACGAGTCCATCGTGACACGGAATGCGGGGCACTTCCAGATGTTCAAGGGCCTAAAGATCGAGCCCTATTAGCTCCCCACCACGAGATGACGGGAAATGCGGTACAGTCGATAGGTTACCCCGACGCCTAGCATGTAGATGCGGGAAACGCCATCAGTCATCGTCGCAGGATTCCCGGGTCTTGTACAGGTGCCCCAATCACGTGGATTGCTGACGGTTGCACGAAGAGTGAGCAGGCACGACCGACCGCGTGCATGATTCAGGTCGGAAGGGAACCGGTGGCGGGCGGTCTATCTGAACGACCGATCTCAGGGTCATGAGCCCTGCGGATGGTTCTGTGACTACATCATCGGGGCGCCCAGACCACGGACCGGGTACGACTCGAGTCCGCGATAGATTCACTGACACCTACAAGACACGAAAGCGTGTCGCAGTTATCATGTCAAAGGCAGAGAACGAGAACGGTGGCGCCAAGCGTACTTATTAAGGAGTTCCGTTTCACGGACGCCGGCTGTTCTAAATCAGAAACGCTAGGAGGAGAATTGTGTATGAGGAATGAGAAACCCAGTGAAGGCTTGGAAGGCGAACTGAAACCAGCGCCGACGCCTCAAGGTCGATGCATCACCCTTACCGTATCGGCTTGCATGTTCATCCTTGGATTGGCAGGCATAATCTACGCTGTGATGGCCCTGACGAGGTTCACATCCCCCGGCCAGATCCTCCCCGTCTTCACGATATTGCCCGGGTCGGAACTTCCGTTTGCATTGAACGCAGTGAATGCAATCTTGCTTGTCGTGGCCTCATGTCACATCTGGAGGAGCAGGACGCCTTCGACATGAAAGGTGTATGGCAGCATTCGTTTCTTAGCGGACCGGATTGAGGATTTGTGTGAGCAAAGAGTACATGTACACCCGAGCGTACCGGCTGTACCGCGAGGAAGATCCTCATGGTGCAGAAAAGGCATATCGTAGGGCTGTAGAACTTGACTCACATCTTGTGTTCGGTGCAAGTAGGAAGTTCGAAGATCTCAAACAATGGCTAGTCGATATCACTGGTGAGGGACAGAACACTGAGAGCGCGGCAGACGATGTATGAGGCACAATACAGGAAGAGAAATGGTGGCGGCGGTCGATCTGAACGACCGATCTCAGGGTCATAAGCCCTGCGGGATTCTATGTTCTAAAGAGGCGTCTATACAGGATTCTGTGTTGGTTCCGCAGTCCCAAGACCCTTGGGTCTGAAGTAGTACATGACAAAGCCATTTGCGAGCGCACCTATGGCGGAAACAGCCAATAGATTCCTGCTTGACAATCCAGCCAGAGCAATGTGGTCCGGGATCTCTATGTAACCCAAGTACTCTAGGAGAATCACATATGCCGTCCGCTGTGCGAACGCCCACAAGAGGATAGTCAGGATTAGCAGGAGCGAAGACACCCTGACCATTGTGTGATGGCTGCCCATCCCAGCTCGAAGGCATGTCGCGATTCCGATGAGGAATGCGCCTGCCACAAATGATGTACTTGTGAGTAGGTCGACAGCGTAATCAACGGTGTCTTCTGGGAATACAGAAAGCAGGCCATATGAAGCATACATGACTCCCACCCACATTAAGAAGACAACTACTATCATAGCAGTCCCTAGCAGGGCAGATAGGCTGTCCACCGAGTTTCGGTTGACGTTTGCTTGGGGCCCCTCAACACCGGCACTAGGAGTTTCGGTATTCGGGCTTCTTGGCATTGGGACCGAAGGCGACTGCGTAGACCCCCAGTCTGGACGAATCTCGCCCAGTGTGATGCAGAAGCCCAAGAGAAACAGACCAATGAACAACGCTTGGAGAGCAATCACTCCGTCTACGCTGGCCCCATAACCAAATAGTGTTGAAGAGAGAAGTTCGCCAAGTGCACCTGCGATGAGTGCAGTCAAAGCAAGGAACACCCGCGGCTTTGTTCTCTTGCTCATGTCTTGTGTCCTCCCTCACGTCCAGTTTTCAAGCACGGGTCGGTATGCAGGCGTCCTGCCTTTTCTGTACTACTGTTCAATCAGGACCGGCACAGCAGCCGCCCCGACCACACTGCAGTGTTGGCTCAAACGTACTCGCACCCTGAATCACGGTGAGTCGCAGCAAAGCTGGAAGATGAGAAGTGGAAGCGGAGGGTCGATCTGAACGACCGGTTTCAGGGTTTTCCGAGCTTCTGTACATCATTCTTCTATGGTTATCCGATGCGTTCTGAGAGCCTTGGGCCAATCAGCTCTGGGAGGTGCCTGTCTTGCGACAAGCTGTGATCCACTGGCATAGAGCTTCAAGAGACTGAAACTCTGGAACAGAGGAGAGATGTCTATTCTTCCGATGTCGTTCAGACTAATAGTTTCCAATCCGGGTATTGATGCCAGAGGGAGGAGGTTCAGGTCCTCCAGCTTGTTGTCACCCACGACTAGTGCGCGCAGTTCTTTGCACTGACTAAGAGGGCCCAAATCCAAGTATTGCAGGCGATTGCTGCCCAGACCGAGTGTCTCCAGTTTCGGACATGACCTGAGCGGGCTTAGGTCGATTGATCCAAGGCTATTGCCACTGAGGTCCAGGTATTCAAGAGCAGACAGCGCAGCGAGCGGGCTCAGGTCAATACTCCTGATTCTATTCGAGTGCAATACTATCTCTTTCAGATTCATGAAACTCCTTAGTGGGGAAAGGTCAACCTCCCTCAGTTCGTTTGTATGCAGAACAAGCTCCTCGATTCCCGAGCAGGTGGCCAATGGCCGCAAGTCTATGGACTCCAGTTGGTTAAAGCTCAGGTCAACTTTCCTGAGCTGGATGTTGCCGCTCAGTGGGGACAGGTCGATACTGGTGAGCCTGCTATTCGAAGCAGTAAACTCTTCAATACCCGGTTCAATTGATAGATGCTCGAAGTCTGTCTGGCTCATTCTCCTGCTCGACAAATCAAGCCTTGGCACGTATGTTGCAGCATCATGGTGTTTCTTCTTGTACATGAGCCATTTCAGGTCTAGATACATAATACCAAACCCGCATGACCCCCACGTTCCGATAAGAACCGCGAAAGTTAGGAGTATACCATCGGCAAGGCCTGAACCTACGTTGGACCAGAACCACCATCCGGCCAGTACTGACGGAATCAGCGATAGAAGAGCCACGAAGGCGTCTCTCAAACTCCTGCCACCCGACGTCAAAGGTTTCATTGTTCTGATGTGTTGCGCAGATATTAGCCTACCGACAGTCTGTGAATGAACTGAGTATGAACCTCACTGATTCTGGTGGCTCGAACGGACTCCTTGGTATGAGCGGTAGCGGGCGGTCGATCTGAACAACCGATCTCAGGGTCATGAGCCGCGCGGGATGGTATAATCTGGCCAGTAGTCTATGCCTGCTTCTGTGCGGGCTCCACAGTCCTAAGACCCTTAGGTCTAGAAAAGTAGATGACAAGACCCAATTCGAGCAGGCCTAAGGAGGCATAAGCCAATAGAGCCTCGCTTGACAATTGGGCCAGCGCAACGTAGCCCGAGGCCGCTAGGTCCCCTACGAGAGTCAGATACGCAAACCGCTGAGCGGCCACCCACAAGACGTTGGTCACGACCAGCACGAAAGAACAGAAGTTGACTATTGCATGATTATGGCTGATTATCCCCATCCGAAGGATTGGAGTAGACACGGCACAGTAAAAACCTGTCACGAGTGACGAAACCTCGAGCAGGAAGATAGTGCTATCTGGCTCCGCCGAGAATAGCAGGATGTAGAGCAATCCTCCTACAAGAATCGTAAAGAACCATATACGATCCAACACTTTTTGGTCGAGCCGTGTTTGGAGTTCCTCGGCACTGGCACCGGGGGTTTCAGTGCTCACGTTCTCTGGCACTGGGACAGAGGGTGACTGCGCAAGCCGTCTTTTGCGAAGAATCTCTCCCGACGCAATGTAGAGGCCCAACAGGATCAGGCCAAAGAACGAGATCTGAAGGACAATCACTCCGTCCACGCCGACTCCGTAGAGGAATAAATCCGGCGAAAGGAGTTCGCCAAGTGCGCCTGCAGCCAGTGTAGCCGCGGCGAGGCGCAGTCGTGACCCTGCTGATTCAATCATGCTTCCTACCCTCCGTCATGTCCGGTTTTCGAGCACCTGTCAGTGCGTAGGTGCCATGCCTTTTCTCCATTATTGTTCAGAGAGAATCGTGACGGCAACTGCGCCCATGATATCACACATTCGGTTGACATAGTCTGCACCCTAGACCACCGCGATCGCAGCGAAGCAGCAGAAGGAACTGGTAGCGGGGGGTCGATCTGAACGACCGATCTCAGGGTCATTAGCCCTGCGGGATTGTATGAGAAGATAAGGCCATCATTCGAATTGTTCGCATCGAGTTGAGGGGGTTTCTCAAGAGCACATTGGCGGGGACGCTGAGAAGGGTGCGGGGGCAGGAATCTGGTTCTCGGTGAAAGATGGTCTCTCAATGTTCGGGTGCCTCTGCCATTCCGAGGTCAAGCAACAGAAATAGGCATTCATATTACTGAACCGGCAATCCAGTGAGCGTTATCAACGCAACTTGGAGGGTAATTCCTTGCCGGAAGACGCGATAATTGTCAAGAGCGATAGAGAAACAGCATCTCTCAGCTGGGACCACTATGTTCATCTGCTCGGGTGGGCACTTGTATCTCTAGTGGCCTACTCGTTATGGGGAATTCTGGCCAGCTTCATCTCAATCTGGATCTCAGATTACTGGCTTTTGGGCTTCTTGAGCTCATTTGGTTTTATCATATTCTGTGCAGAAATCATTGTGCTGCTACTTGTAGCTATTGAATGCCTACAAGCAAGCTCAAGATGACAACAAAGCAGGAATTGGAAGAAGATGGTGGCGGGGGTCGATCTGAACGACCGATCTCAGCGGTCCTCCTTTGATATGACAAAACCTATTTTCGGAAAGGACAGCATACAGATGGTAACCACACTATGTGTGAAGCGTGGAGGAAATGTCGAGTTTCATCATAAAGGGAATGAGGACGTTTCTGCTGCTCGCCCTAGTCGTCATGCTCCAATTCTCAAGTGGCAATCTGGTCCCCCAAACCATTCAAACATCGAGCGTTGGAGCAGCAGAACTGGGATACCTACATCACGATCCGATATCAATCATGGAGAATCAGGACTTCCTATCTCAAGGATGGCCCGGCAACGGAACAATAGATGAACCATATCTATTGGAGAATCTTGAGATGGACTGCGATGATGAAACTGGCATCTTCGTAGCGAACACCACAGTCTTCTTCGAAATCAGCAGCTGCAGGTTTACTGCGACTGATGGGGGTCAGGGACTATGGCTTATTAACGTAACAAACGGTGAAGTCATGAATTGCATATCTGAACGCTGCCATTGGGATGTCTGGAACTCTTCGCAGTGCAGAATAGAGTCAACTGATGCATCGAATCATGCAGACCTCACACTATGGGGGTGCACCAACTGCTCAGCTGTTGGCAACAGCTATACCGGGGGTGGCCTGATTTATGATACTTGCACGGACTGCAAGTTTATCGGAAACACTGTAATAGGAAGTGGAGCCGAGGGAATCTATCTCATCAGAGCCGCCAACTGCTCAGTAATAGAGAACGAATTCGCAGAAAACGACGTAGGCATAGGTCTACTGGGATCAAATGGCACTCTGATTAGCCACAACAACATACATGATAATGTGCACTATGGAGTTGAGCTCTACTCCTGCGGAAGCACTAGATTGATCGAGAACTCATTCAAGAATGATGGAGTCGTCCTGCACTACTGGGGCTGGGGGTGGGACGGTCATGCAATCTCTGGGCAGGATTTCGTGAATGTTAATCACGTCTTTCAGGACAATGTCGTCAATGGAAAGCCGCTAGGCTTCTTTAAGAATGTGTGTGGAGATGCAATTGACGGAAGCCCATACGGGCAAGTCATTCTGGTGAACTGTAGCAGCCTAACTATTGACCATGGGGTAATCGCCAATACGTCCATTGGCGTTCAGATTCTCTTCAGTGACAACTGCACTGTGACGCACATGACTATGGCTAATTGCAGTGTATCTGGGGTAGTGGTTGAGGAATCGAACTACACTAGTGTGTTGGATTGTATCGTTTCCAATAATGTGGACGATGGTATAATGTTTGAGCGCTCCTTCGACGCTCTAATTGCCAATTGCTCAGTATCTGGAAACCGCGCGGGCCTAAGGCTATTGTTTTCAGGGCGCTCTACTACCCTCAACAATACTCTGACCCTGAACACATGGGGAGCTGAGTTCTACTCCACCTCAGACTCTATGTTCGTGAACAATACAGTTCTGTACAATAAGGGTGGAGTACATCTAGCCGACGACTGCGACAATAACGTGATCTATGGTAACTCAATAGGATGGAACGAATGGTGCAATGCCCAGAGCGACAACTACGACAATCAATGGGATGACGGGATAAGCAGAGGTAATAGGTGGAGTGACTATGATGGCTCTGGCGTCTACGAAATCAATCATATAGAGGTGGACCGATTCCCTGAACTGCTGGGGGAACGTCTCCCGTCCATCGATTTGGGCCTGATTAGCATTGGCGTGTTTGCGGGGGTCATAATCGTGGCTGCTATTGTTCATGTAGGCAGGTCACGCAGAATCTCCCATGAAGTGTGATTCGACTTCATTCTGCGATTCAATTGCGCTCTGCTCTATGCGTGTGGTTGCTGTGGAGCCACCGCAACTATCACGGTCGTCGACAAGAGCAAACAGAGAGGAAGTGGTAGCGGGGGTCGATTTGAACGACCGGTTTCGGGGCTCTACTCTCCAGCTCCGATTGAGCTCGGGAACTGAGCCCTGCGACACGCAATGAGTGGGAATAGCACAGCTGTCACTGACGCGAGCCGCGTGCGTCTGCGTCAAAGGCATCGAAGATACGTCATCACACAACTGAGGGGCAACTTTCATATCATGGAAAGCCCTCTGCTGAGTTCAGGAATGAGGGATTCATTGGGCGTCATTCAGTCTCTTATGTTGGCTGGGCAGGAGTGCTTTGCACAAGGGATGTTCAGAGAAGCAGAGGCTGCATACCGCCGTGTGACAGAGCTGGACCCCGCACATGCAGGAGCGTGGTCCAATCTCGGCACCATCCTTGGCCTTCAGAACAGACCCATAGAGGCGGAGGCTGCATGCCGCCGTGCAACGGAGCTGAACCCCACAGACGCGGTGGCATGGTACAACCTTGGGACGGCATTAGGCCATCAGAACAGATACCCGGAGGCCGAGGTTGCATCCCGCCGTGCTGTAGAGCTGAACCCCACGCACACAGGAGCATTGTTCAATCTGGGGACTTCCCTTGAACGCCAGAAGAGATACCCAGACGCCGAAACTGCCTGTCGCCGTGCGACCGAACTGAACCCCAAGTATGCAGAAGCATGGGCAGAACTCGGAACCGTTCTCTTCGAACAGCACAAATTCCCTAGCGCCGAAGCTGCATTTCGCTGCGCAATCGAGCTCGACCCCACAGATGCAGATTCATGGTATAATCTCAGCACCCTCCTTAGTCGTCAGAGCAGACACCGAGAGGCTGAGGCTGCGGCTCGCCGCGCGACAGAGCTCAATCCCACACATGCAGGATCATGGTTCAGTCTCGGAGTCGCGCTTGGCGGTCAGAATAGAATCCCCGAAACCGAGGTTCCGTACCGCCGCGCAATTGAGCATGATCCCAAGTTGCCATTGGCATGGACCGGTCTCGGAAACGCTCTCGCCTTTCAGAATAGAATCTCTGAGGCCGAGGCTGCGTACCGCCGCGCAATCGAGATTGACCCCAGATTGACGGTGGCGTGGACTGGTCTCGGTAATTCGCTCTCCGACCAGAAGAGGCACTCGGAGGCTGAAACGGCGTTTCGTCGTGCGACCGAGCTAGACCCCCGTCATCCATTGGGCTGGTTAGGTCTAGGGGGCGCGCTGTTCTATCAGAATAGACGCTCGGAGGCAGAAGCTGCGTTCCGCCGCACAACAGATTTGGAACCTAGGCTGCGCGGGGTGGTTGAACGTTTCATGCGGACGCCCAAGTAAGCAGTAAAGTCAGGCCAGTTCTATCTCTTCTGTGTATGAGAAAGCACACTGGTTTCTAGTAGTCCAGAAGTTGTGTCAAAAGGCCGTGGCGTACTATGGGGAGGTACTATGATTGGCGTTTGACATGACGTTGAATCCAATGGCCTGAATCTGCTGAACTCAGAAGACGAAGATTGTAGGGGGGGTCGATTTGAACGACCGATCTCAGGGTCATGAGCCTTGCGGGATTAGTATGATTTAGAGAGGCCTCAGATAACGAATCTTCATATCCCTCCAAGTACAATAGGTCTTGAGGACTGTGTCTTGAGGGAAGGAGAGCCATCGGACAGAATCTATGTCGTCGTGGATTCATCTATGATATCTCGGTGCGAGTGGTGTGGCGTCATGGAGAGCGAGAGCCGGCGCTTCTGCTCAACTGAGTGTGCGTTTGCAGCTGGCGCACCGGGAATGATCCCAATCCTCATGGTCGGTGCTGTGCTGTCTTCTCTACTTATCTTGAATGTAGGCCAACCCACGTACATGAGTACACCTGGCTACCTTAAACTCCTCTCGCTGGTGCTGCCGATACCACTACTTATTATGGCCATTCAGGGAATCGAGCACAGAAAATCAGTGCCAAGAAACTCAAGGAGAAACGACGCCCCTCTTGATACAGCCCTACTCAGAACTGTGTCTACATCTGTAGCCTGTCCCAGATGTGACGCCAACATGGACGTGAGGGGCATCGGCAAGGACGGGGTCTATGTGTGTGGCTACTGTGGAGCCACCGGGACAGTCGCTGTCATCGACAAGAGTGAACAGAGAAGAAGTGGTAGCGGGGGGTCGATCTGAACGACCGATCTCAGGGTCAGAAGATGGGGTACTCTTGGTAAGTTTGTGGCAGTTGTCGCCACAACATATCTGCTTCTGCTGGCTGCTGGGAACACAGAGGGGGCAAGCGGAGCGACATCCACAGGAACGCTGTTCTGTATGTCAGACTCACAGGGCCCTTCGTTCGACCTCAGCTGGATGCCCGGTTTCATGGATCTGGTTTCTGACACCGAACCCGTCAATCTGACTCTAAGGCTTTCCGTCGGGGTCACGGACCCAGATGGCGTGGATTCTGTCATTGGGAGTTATAGGAACAGCTCCCAAATAGAATGGACCAATGTGACCATGTCTGAGAATCTCTCGTACAATCAGTCAGGCATCTACATAGCGGACGCTCTCAACTATACAACGCCCGCGGGCGGGTTCAATATAGTCTGGCAATATGTCTTCTATGCCAACGATAGCCTTGGCAATTGGAACCAGTCCGCAATGGGAAACATGTCAGTGGCCAGACAGGTAGGACCAAGCATTTTCGATAATGTGACTGGAGTTGTTGTCGGTAGTGCGCTCATCCTAGCAGAGATAGCTGTGGCCGCGCTGTGCTATGTCCGCTACAGAGAATGAGAATGCCCTACTCACACGTGGTTTCAGGCTTCTCAACGAAGATGGGTTTTCAGACTGCAGGCCTTGTTTGATGTCACATCGTCATCTCTCCACTACCGGCACTGCCTGCGTGGTTAGTTCTCGGAAACTAGCCACTCGATCAGAAAAGATACTCACAGGCAGAGCCTGCGCTAGTCGTACGATAGGGGTTTTCGTCAATCTCAGGGTCATGAGCCCTGGGGGACACAATGAGCCACACTAGCGCAGTTATGAGCGATGCGAACGATGCATGTCTGCGTCAAGGGCATCAACAATGCGTCATCACAGTATTAGGACACAAATTTCATATCATGGAGAGCCGGATATGTACGTAGGCATGAGGAGTCCGTCGGGCAACAAAAGCTCTCTCATAGAGACTGCGGTGCTACTTTTCGAACAAGGGCAGTATGAACTGGCCGCGGCTGTGTTCCGCCGCTTGATTGAGCTCGACCCCAAAGATGCAGGAGCTTGGTCCTCCTTAGGAACCCTTCTCCTCCTTCTGGAAAGATACCCAGAGACTGAGGCTGCGTGCCGCCGCACAGTCGAGCTCAACCCCAGAGACGTAGCAGCATGGTCCAATCTCGGCATCGCGCTTGCCCGTCAGAGCAGAGACCCGGAGGCCGAAGCTGCCTTACGCCGCGCGATCGAGCTGGACTCCACAAATGAAGCAGCATGGTACAATCTAGGAATTATGCTTGGTGATCAGAACAGACCCTCAGAAGCCGAGGCTGCTCTTCGTCGTGTGGTCGAGCTCGACCCCAAGAATGCAAAAGCGTGGTTCCGCCTCGGAGCCGAGCTTGCCCGTCTGGGCAGACACCCGGAGTCTGATGCGGCATGCCGCCGCGCAATCGAGCTCGATCCCAGGAATACAGACGCTTGGGTCAATTTAGGGACCGCACTTGTTCATCAGAACAGAAACCGAGAGGCTGAGGCTGCCTTTCGCCGCGCGGTAGAGTTAGACCCCGCAGACGCAAGAGTATGGTACAATCTGGGGACCGCACTTCTCAATCAGAACAGATACTCAGATGCCGAGGCTGCTCTTCGTCGTGCCATCGAGCTTGACCCCAAGAATACGAGAGCGTCGTCCAATCTCGGGGCCGCCCTTCTCGGCCAGAATAGACTTTCAGAGGCCGAGGCTGCGTGCCGCCGCGCAATCGAGCTCGATTCCACAGATGAGGGTGCGTGGTTCAATCTCGGCTACGCGCTTGTCCGTGAGGAGAAATGTCCAGAGGCTGAGGCTGCTCTTCGTCGTGCCATCGAGCTCAAACCCACAGATGCAGCAGCGTGGTTCAATCTCGGTGCCGCGCTTCTCGGTCAGAAAAGGCGCTCAGAGGCCGAAACTGCCCTGCGCCGTGCGACAGAATTGGATCCCGCCCGGCGTCAGGCAGCCGATTATCTCATGCGCGCAATCAATTAGACTGTAGAGTCTGTACAGGAAGGAGATGGTAGCGGGCGGTCGATCTGAACGACCGATCTCAGGATGTTCTAGGCACTTGCCACCTAGGTCTGAGCGTTCATGCGATGAGAGAGCAGGAACAGTTCTCTGGTATGAGGGATTCTGTGAATAGCGTGCAGAAGGCACAAGTCCGTGTGAATCGAGTGGCTAGTCTTGTTCTGCTTGGGAACGCGTCTTGAACTCCTCGAGATTCTCGGGCGGCCAACCCCTAGGAGTCTGATATCCCCTTACGAATCTGAAATCGCACATTGGACTGCCACACGCGCGTGTCTGGGTGCGCATGAAGCCAACTCCCAGCGCCCGCATTCTGATGAAGTCTCCTAAACAGGCGTAGGGGGCGGCCTCCTCAGCATGATGTTCTCCTATCAACTTGAGCCAGCCACACTCCACGAGATTCAGTCCCCAGTCGAACGATTTGCCATCTCCTTCAACGAACTCTCCAACCCAGTCCCCCGGATACTGGCGCCTCTGAGTTTCGGCCGCCCATCGCTTCCAGCCTTGTTTCATATGACCGGAAAACGCCATCCATCGAAACATCCGCTTCTTTATTCCTGAAAGTGAGTCATAATACGCTTCACCCACTTCGTACATCAACTGGGCGAATTCCCTGACTTCCATCCCGACACTCTTGCAGGCTTTGTAGAACGCGAGGGTCTGAGCAGACTGGAGCATCAGCGCCCAGGAGAGGCTCTTTTTGCCGCCCAAGTAGGGCAGACTCGGAAGAAGTGCTTCAAGTTCCTCCCGCGATCTCCTAGTCAGGTTGCTCAGGGTTTCTTCACTCAAGTGATTCTGTCCGACCTCGGCTGCCACGAGCACCATTTTCTCAAACTGATCCATTATCTCATTTTTGTATCGAATGTAGTAGTCATGCGAGTCTTCGCTCATCCCAGAACCACGAGCGCAATTCCGCGACTGTCTGCTCATAAGGCTGTTGAGAACAGCAACCGTCACTCCTCTTGGGTTTCCCGCCAGATTCCGCTACGGGGTCGATTTGAACGACCGATCTCAGTAGTCGGCCTTTGACATCATAGAGCTTATTTTCGGAAAGGACAGCATACAGATGGTGCCATATTATGTGTGAGGCGTGGTGGATATGTCGAGTTTCATCGTGAAGGGAATGGGGACGCTTCTGCTGTTCGCCCTACTCATCATGTTCCAATTCCTAAGCGGCAATCTGGTCTCTCAAACCATTCAAACATCGAGCGTTGGACCAGCAGAACTGGAACACCTACATCATAATCCGATATCAATCATGGAGAATCAGGACTTTCTAGCTCAAGGATGGCCAGGCAACGGAACGATGGACGAACCATATGTATTGGAGAATCTTGAGATAGACTGTGATGAGGGGACTGGCATCTTCGTAGCGAACACCACGGTCTTCTTCGAAATCAGCAATTGCAGGTTTACTGCAACTGATGCGGGTTGGGCACTTTGGCTTGTTAACACAACAAACTGTGAGGTCAGAAGTTGCATCTCTGAAAACTGCTATTGGAGCATCTTGAATTCTTCGCAGTGCAGCATAGAGTCAACCAATGTATCGGGTCATGGAAGCTTTGTACTATCGGGGTGCGCCGACTGCGAGTTTATCGGAAATGCCGTAGTAGGAAGTGGAACCGAGGGAATCTGGCTCATCAGAGCTGCCAACTGCTCAATAAAAGAGAACGAATTCGCAGAAAACGGCGTAGGCATAGGTCTACTGGGATCAAATGACACTCTGATTAGTCACAACATTATCCATGATAATGTGTACTACGGAGTTGAGCTCTACTCTTGCGGAAGCACTCAACTGATTGAGAACACATTCCAGAATGATGGAGTTGTCCTGCACTACTGGGGCTGGGGGTGGGACGGTCATGAAGTTGATGAGCGGGATTTCTTGAGTTTTGATCACCT
>PRDI01000043.1 GCA_003345595.1 Candidatus Thorarchaeota archaeon
CGTGCAGGTAGGATAGTGCTCATGGACCGTTACTTTTTTGCCACAGGAGCCTATCAGAGCACGAGTTCCGGTATTCACTGGAAAGACATACTGCGTCGGAACAGAGAAGAGATACATGCCCCTGAGCCTGACCTAGTATTGCTGCTGGACGTCCCAGCAGAAGTCGGGCTCCAGAGAGTACTGGGGCGTAAACGTCAAATGAACGAGCAGTTTGAGAAGTTTGACAGGCTTGTCCGTGTCAGGGAAACCTATCTGGAGATGGCCTGCCAAGACACCACCACCTTTGTCGTGATTGATGCGACCCAGCCTCTGGAGCAAGTCGTCAGTGAAGTCCATCAAAAGATTGAGTATGTCATCCGGGAGAAACGACAAGTTCCCACCTGAGAGCGAATCATCTAAAGAAAGCACCGAGTCAACATGACCGGTGGCATGAAATTGATAGTTTTGTCACAAGCTTTTTAATAGGCCTCCATGCTCCGATATGGAGACCAGCTCCTCGCAGGCCAGCGAACAGGGGACCCGGAGAAGAAGACCATGCCTGTTGCAATGCTCCTGATTGACTGGGATAGTAAGATAGGTGCTGTCCTGAAGGCAAAGGTCCCTGCGGACTTTGCCGACTATTACAAGGAAGACCTTAACACAGAGATTATGCGTATTTTCACATCACATGCGATGGGTGATGCCACTGCTGGCTTCTCATCCCTCAGTGTTCGAATCGGGGGAGAGGAGTACAGTGTTGCTTCTTACTACACAGGCATTGTCCGTGAAGAGGAGCAGTATTGTGTTTCGTTGTTGCTGACTCCTTCAGAAGATCCCAAGGCCTATGAGGCTGCAATCACCTCGATCGTTTCTCCCCTGACGAATGCAGTCATCTCAATGACCGACGCCGAGTTTCAGACTGAAATTGAGAACACCTACCGTAGAATAATCAGACTTGCAGGCATGACCGATGAGTCGCGGCTTGCCCGCCTCTTCTCAGACGAGGTTTCGCGTGCTGTCTTCCCCAAGCTCTGGAAGGGAGGTGTTTCTAAGGAGGACCTCGAAGAGTGGTTGAAGATGGTGACAGGCCTGCCAAGCGTCAGCGTAGACTCGATTCTCTCTCCATTCGAAGAGTTGGGTCTGATTAAGACAGAGTGGGTTGACGAGATAGGCAGAACGTGCGTGTTCATGATCAAGGACCTTGAGGTGTTTCGTGCTCCGCCGCTGCTTGCGATGGAGGCTTCGAGCACGGTGCTTGACCCTGAGCTCGCGGCCGAGTACAAGGGGGAAGTGCTTGAGTTTCTTACCGAGTGGCAGAAGACACCCGATGACACTGTTGCAGTCGCACAGGTCCTTGCGGACCCTGACTGCTATGACATACTCAACGAGCTTCGGCGTCGTCCTTCGAACGTATCCGAAATTGAGGCGACTCTCGGGATTCCGCCTAAGGAGATGAAGGAAGCCGTCCAGACACTCAAGAAGTTCAGAGTCGTCTCGGAGAAGAGAAGAAAAGGACCAAGCGGCGAATACGACAAAGTTCTCTTCCTCCTAAATGACATCCGTGTCCGCCTGTTCTTCCCAGAGTACTTCCTTCAGTCCCTTATTGTGGATCTTGAGAAGACACCGGACGACGATCGTGCTAGAGAAATGGTGCATCACCATCTGCGATTGTTGAGAGACAACTTCCCGAGGTAGGACTCTCGACACGCTGCGTTCTGGTGTTCGCTTTCGTGGACTGGCCAGCTGCCGCAAATAACCACGTGACGCATCGCTTCTGCGATTCCCGCAATGAATGAAACCTCACAATGCGGGGTTCGCAACGGAACGAGGCTATTGCGTCTTGATTTGCCGTTCGTCGGTCAATAAGGGGCCCGATTCGATTTTTGGAAAACTAGGAAGGTTCTTATGTCTTGTATCATCCATCCGTGTTCGTGGCTCCATGTTCGTGGGGTCACTGTCCAATGAGTGTCGGAGTCGGAGCGCACAATCCCCCGTCTAGGAACTCGCGTTCGCAACACGGTCCCAATCTCCGAGTTTCTACGCATTGGTCCCCCTTGCAATACTTGCGCATTACCGATTTCTTCGGTGCGCCCCGGCAAAGGAGCTCAAAGGAAGCGGAAGGGTTCGCCTCTGAAGTGGCTTCGGCCCGGCGAGCCTCCGCTCACATTTACTTCTCACTCTTGGACATAGACGAGGTTCGAAGGCTGTTTGAAGACATAAATCACGTATACGCTTAATACGCATTAATGCCTTCAAACAGACAATGGGACCTCCTCGTGAAGACTGCTCCTAGCATTTGATGGTGGGCCGAATGATACACAATACTTTCTTGGTTCAGGGTCAGAAGGTCTTGGCGTCATCAAGATACTGGCCGATCACTGTCACTCAGGAGGAGCTGGATGAGTTCATCAAAACGAGGAACGAGCTCCGATCCGAACAGGGTTCAGTAGGTGAGATTGCCCTCATCGTAGGAGACCGCAAGTTCCTAGCCAGACCCTGCGGCTCACAGAGGCTTCTTGTCTTCGTGACTGACAAAGGAGAAGACGAACATCTCATAGGTGAGCGGCTAGAGAAAGCCTCCGCGGATCTGGAAAAGAAGATCACGGAACTCGGCATTCGAAAAGCAGTCGGTCAGTACGCCGCTCTGATTGAACAAGCAGTCACGACCAGACTCAAGATTGCCTTGGTGGGAGAGGGAGGCGTAGGAAAAACGACGACCCTGAATCTGCTTTTGGGTAACACACCCCCTCTGTCTTACGTTCCGACAATCGCTCTCAATCTGGAAACAGTTGAAAACATACGGTTTGGCAACTACTCACTGGTCATATGGGACTTTGCAGGGCAGGAGAGATTCCGCACACTATGGAGGTTCTACTTTCACGGGGCTGACGTGATATTCCTAGTGTGTGACTCAACGCTCAGGAATGTCATCATTAGCAAGGACATACTGAAGCTGATCAAGCGCGATGCACCAAAGGTCCCTGTGTTTGCCCTTGCCAACAAGCAGGACAAACCAAATGCCATGAAGCCTGAGGTCGTCCAGAAGATTCTCGGGATACCTACATTTCCCATGGTCGCAATAGACAAGGAGCGCCGCGACGAAATGCTCAGGATACTCATTAGCGCGGCTGCTCAATACGTCGGCGTAGCATTACCGGATCTGCCTGCGTCTGAGCTCATCAGGTTCGCAGACCAAGCTGTGAGAGAGGCCGAACAACCCGAGAAAGCTATTCCCACACCCGAAGAAGCCGAAGAGGAAATGGAGGTTGTAGAAGAGGTTCTCGTCGACGAGGAAGGCCACGTCATCGACGGGTCAGATGAGTATGAGGTTGTTGATGAAGTCGTCGAGGTCGTGGATGATGAAGCTGAGCCAAGCGTGTCTGGCCCCGTAGTTTCGACAGAGGAACCAGTCGAATTCGATGTTCAGACCACAGATGCCCAGTTGACTACCGAGGAGTCTGGACCTTCTCTGACTGTGGAGTCAGATGCTCAGGCAGGACTGCAGATCGCGAAGGATCTGCTATCCGGGGTTCTAGATGCGGATGACATCGTTGCCGCTGAGATTGATCGGGCTCCTCGCGAACAGATAGGAGAGGCAATAGAGGCCCTCAAATCTGAGGAGACTGTCGCCAAGGGGCGCGAGGAAACGACACATGAAGTGGGGGACGAGACTCGGAAGGACTTGGAGAGAATCTTAGGGCCTACCGAAGTCAAAGAACCATCTGCACCAAACACGATCGTCCCAGACAGCCCAAAGACAGCGACTCCGGAGGAGATACGTGAGCTCGAGGAGATATTCGGCATGTCTCCTGAAGACGACGAGCCAAGTCCGCCTAGACCATCCCGTAACAGGGAACACGACGAGGAAGAGTGAACAGTTGATGATTCCTCACTCTGATTGAGAATACGTTTGGTTGAGATTGGCGAGTCTACCAACAGTGCCGACTCGGAAGACTCAATTGCAGGATTGGACACTCTCAACACGGGGTTTGCTGTTGAAGCTCAATGAGATAGAAGCCGACAAGAACGTTTCTGAGGTTGTAGTCAGAGTCGTGTCAATCAATCCGGCCCGGATGATTCAGACTCGTGATGGTAGGAAAACTCAGCTTACAGAGGTCTTGGTCGCTGATGAAACTGGCAGAGTGATATTGTCACTATGGGGCTTTGGCGAGGGCGCCAAGATCTCAGCTGGAAAAGTGATCAAGATCACTGACGGATGGGCAAAGGAATGGAAAGGGAAGATACAGCTGTCACTAGGACGTTCAGGTCGCATAGAAGTGGTGGCAGATGACGGGTCGTTGCCCTCAATCGAACAACTGAAGACCGTACTGGGCACCGAAGACTCTTCGAACTAACGGTCCCCGTGATGAATATGGTCCAAGCATACCTATCGGGTCCAATCGTGAATGCTAGCATGAGAAGAGATGACTTCTATCGTGTTGTGATTGACACTCTGGAGGAGCGAGGGATAGCGGTCTTTGCTCCTCAGTTCTTGCCACGACTGCCTCCCTCAGGCGTCTTCAAACGGGACGTGGACCAAGTCCGGATG
>PRDI01000044.1 GCA_003345595.1 Candidatus Thorarchaeota archaeon
TCGATCCCAATTGGGTGCTTGCTGTCTGTTTCTCTGGGGAGTCTCTAGGAAGTGCGCTTCAAAAGACAAAAGTGGTTGTTGACATGCTTGAGCAGGTTCAACTTCCGCCACCCCCGTCAAACATTGAAGTCGAGCAATTGACGGAGCAATCGCCAGAAGCCCCCCAAGCAGCAGCCGTGGAGACCGCGGTTCCTAGGATTGAGCATGAGCCTGTTCCTACAATAGTGCCGCCTGCAACTGTGACTGTGAAACATGGTTGTGTGGTTCATCGCGGTGCTAGATATTCTGAGGCACTCACTCTAGGTTCGAGTTTGAACAAGGAGTTGAAGGGCAAGTTTGCCAATGTGGCCGTCGACGTACTACTGTTGATTGATGAGAAGAAGACTGTGTTCAAACTGTCAGAGCTCTTGGCGAAGACCGTAGAGCAGGTGATCAATATTGTTACATGGTGCGTTTCTGAACGCATCGTGACCGTGGACTGTCCAGAGGAGCAGGAGTCAGGGACCAGAACGATTGTGGAGTTCCCTCTATTCATGGGTGACATAAAGAAGGTCAAGAAGGAACACCAGGCAGTTCTCATGCTGTGCGACGGTACACGAACTCTTCAGGACATAGCCCTGAAACTGAACATGCCCTACTTCGCGGCGTTACAGACTGTTGTACCATATCGAGGGAAAACCCTTAGATTCGTAGGGAAAGACAAGATGTCTGAGTGATCAAGAAAGAAATGGAGTCATAGAAAAATGGGAGTCAAAGGAAGACTTGCGTGGAACTTGAAAGTGGACAAGGTGGCAAAGCCGCTTTTCCAATCGACATACAGAGAACTGATGAACTACCTGATAGAAACATGTGGCACGGTAGAAGAAATAAACAAGAAAATGAAGGAGATCGGCTTCAGGGTGGGCGAGCACCTGCTCATGGATTACGCGGAGAGAATAAGGAAGCATGCCAAGGCGTTTCACGAGTTCGGATCGACCCTTCAGCTTGCCTACAAGGTGAATTCTGGTCAGGATTTCACTTCTACATGGATCAGTGGCGATCGCCGAACGATTAAGTTCACCGACGAGAAATGCCCCCTGTGTGAGGGTGTCGAGATAAAGGACATGCCGGGACTCCAGTACTGCAATCTTGTGAGCGGTGTGTTTCAGGCAGTGCTGACACTGAGGGGATTCAACGGTGATGCGTATCAGGAGTCCTGTAGGGCTGTGGGCGATGCGTCTTGCACTTGGGCGATCAAACTGCTTGAGTAAGTGTTGCAGTCCGTCGATGCGGCATATGTATAAATGGGAACATCCACACAAGACTTGGTAGAAGACGCACAAACGGTGGGCACACCTTGGGTCAGCTGATTGGCACACTTGTAGGCATGATAACTGCCTTTGTGATATGCTTCATAGTACTCACATTCGGCAGTCTGATGCCGGAAGCATTGATACCTGCTAGTGTGGTTGGCGATTTTCTGTCCCGACCCGACTTGGAGCTGAGGTTCGCCATAGTGGGTACTGTCCTATATCCCTCTGCACTTGGGGGCCAGAGCTTGGCTGCTCTTCTTGGCATGGGTGCTGGAAACAGCACCGTCCTCATGTTCTTGGCGTGGGGCACAGGCGGACTAGTAGCAGGTCTCTTGGCTAGGGGTCTGATCCAAGGTATATTGGCAGCAGTGTTCTCGGCCATATTCGGTGCTGTACTGATTTGGCTTCTGATCTTCTTCGTGCAGACCACAGATGTGTCTGCCTTGTTTGGCACTGCTTCGATGCTGATACTTCAGGCCGCATTCGAGGGCTGCATCTACCCTGGTATCGCCGCGGTCATTGGAGGTATCCTGGGTGGTGCAATCACTAGGCAACGCTAGTTCGGTGACTGTGTCTTCCGAGAATCGCCCACCATCAAGGCTCTGCCGCACTCTGAGCAGAGCATGGGCCTAGACTTGAACACTGCACCACACTCGCAAACGGTTCTGATGCTTTCTGGAGAAGGGGCTTCCTTTCTCCTCAGGCGAACGACTGAAACCCTTAATGGAACGGCGGCCGCAAGCGCGAGAGGTGCAAAGAGCAGGCAGGTAGCAAAGAACTCAATGAGACGAGCGTTCCTCGCGCCAGACGTCCAAAAGAGGGGATCCAGCAAGACAGCAGACACGGTTGCAAAGAGAGCCAAAAAGATGCTTGTCCACACGGCTGTTCTGACGGAGTTCCAGTTCGATTTCGAAAACGGGCTGATTAGTAGGCCAATGACGAGCCATACTGCGAAATAGACCAGAGTCGTATCCAGGTTGAGCAATCCTGCCGCGGTTGTCTGTAGGGCCGCACCTCCTGCAAGAAGCAACCAAACCATGTCGAAGGGATAAGGGTAGACAGTGCGAGGCAAAGTGAGGAGCAACGCTATTAGGCAGGATCCCAAAAGTGCCGCCAAGAATCCGCCTACAGCATTCCTCATCCTCAATGCTCCTCAGATTGGTGCGTACCCGCATGCGTACTACAAGCTCTCTTAACGGTTTTCGTATTGGTCACGTCATCTCCTCAAGAGTGAGGAATAGCCTGATGGTGTTAAGGGAGGAGCTCCAGCAACTTCTCAAGATGGTCGCGGACATGTCTGGTTACTCCAACACCACAATGCTTTTCAGAAGACCCTCGGCAGTATGCCTACAGCAAGCGGCAACGGGCTCATGTGAGGGACCCATGAGGTGTTGACAAATGTCTAGTGATCTGGAGCGAGCTCTCTCAAAGCTCAGGTTCGATGACCAGGTGCTAGGCTACTCGCTTATGACGAAGGTTGGGCGACCTTTCGTCAGTTTCTCGTTTCCAGATGACCTGTTTCCTAGGATTAAGGACAGCATCAAGCTGTACAAGTCAGACCTTCGCCTCATGACGATTGACACCGACAAGGGCCTTGTTGTACTATCACCGGTGGATGAGAACTGGATTCTCACGGCCCTATACGTGCCCGAGCTCCAACTGGGATTGGCAATCGCCAAGACCAAGAATGTTCTCAGGCTGCTAGAAGGCATTGAACTGCCGCCGCCGCCCGATCAATTTGAGGACTCGGCCGAGGGCAACCTCGAGGTCCTACAGAGCATAGCAATCAAAGCCGCGTCAACTTCCGCGGCGCCGCCAGCACTTGAAGTGGCACCATCTCCACCGCTATCTCCAAAGCCTGCCGTTATTGAGAAGAAGCCGGCAAGTCCCAGTGACTTCCAACTGAACTTGACAACAGTGCCCAAGAGGGGAAGCGCGTATGCCACAGCGCTCACTTTGGACTCTCCACTCTACTCAGAGATGAAAAGCACATATCGGAACTTCGGATTCGATGTACTGATGATGGTCGATGGGACCAAAATGGTTTCCCAGATTGCAGACTCGATGTTCCAGTCGAATGAGAGAGTGGTGGAACTCCTCAAATGGGCGGCCTCGAAGGGTATCGTCTCAGTGCCTGAAACAAAGGGGAAGGAGATCGATGAGAAGGCATCTCCCACCATCAGTCGTTTCGTAAAATGCCCTGTCTTCGATGGCGATCTCTCCAAGGTGAAGGCAGAAGATGTTCAAGTGCTCAAACTCTGCAATGGCACCATGACCTCTGAGGAGATTGCAGACACGGCCGGTCTTCCTC
The DNA here is from genome assembly GCA_003345595.1 of Candidatus Thorarchaeota archaeon. Lineage (GTDB taxonomy): Archaea > Asgardarchaeota > Thorarchaeia > Thorarchaeales > Thorarchaeaceae > OWC5. Next base: position 3,604 of record PRDI01000044.1, read on the forward strand.
ATTCCAAGGTCATACAGATTTTGGCGCAGTACCGCCGATCGGGGCTTAGGGTAATAGGAAAGACCGCATAGCTGTTCTGAGCTTGTTCAAAGAGGTAGCCTAGATGGTCAAGATAGAGAACCCATTACTGCTCTCGTTGTACTCGGAGGTCGTTGATCGTGTCCTCAGCGAAACCGCAAACATTCAGGAGGCCAACCAACGCCTCAGAGACCTAGGGCATGAGATGGCCTCTCACATCTATCTGTCAACCGACCTTGTTGACAAGACCAAGGAAAAACTGACGACTCGTGAGGATGTGGCTAAGCTCATTGATCTTCTGTTTAGGGTCCTCTATGACAAGAAGCCAACAACAGTTGATATGGAGTCCGCACGTGGTTCTGTCCGGGTCACAGACACATCTTGCATATGGTGCCAAGACATACATCTGGAGGGCATGCTTGGCTTCGGCTACTGCGAGGTGTTCAGCGGCATACTGGAGTCAGTGCTTGGTTTCAAGGGCGTTGAGGCTAAAGTCTTCCAAGAGAGTTGCCGCGCAACAGGCGCAGACAGCTGTACCTGGAACGTCCGCTTGGCCTGATGAGAGCATCGCAAAGGACTTAACGCCTGTTGCAGTCACACGGTCACTGAGAGGACCCATGATGTCTAAGCCCACTCCAGAGCCGATACCTTGGTGGCAAGGCAAGCTCAAAGAACGCGACCTGATGAGGGCCTTCTTCGCTAAGACCTGGTCTAAGATAGGTAACAGGATTGAGGTCATGTTTCCTGACAGGGTGCGTGACCTCTACTACAGTGCGGGTCGTCTTGCGGGACTGGAGGCCCAGCGTGAGTACTTCAAAATTGGGAAACAAAAGCCACCTGGAGACTTCAAGGGAATAGTCGAGTTCATCAAGATGGCTTTGTCTACGCTGATCGTTCCATTTGGTGATGTCAAGATAGCAAAGCTCTACAAGTTGTTTCTCGATGAGGAATCTGTGATAGAGATACGTGACAATCCCTATGCAGCAGGCCAGGAATCGAAGGAGCCCTCATGCTATTTTCTGAGAGGGTTCATTGAGGCAGTGCTTGAGTATCTGACCGATTTCAACAGGATAACCTACGAGAAGCTCATCGTGATCGAGGAAACCTGTATGGCCACGGGCGCGGAAGCGTGCACGTTCAAGATAACTATGAGCTATCCCCCGCGAGGTTGAGGGATAGTACGTCTATTCCACAAACACACTGCTTAACAGCAAAACATGCATGCGATAGAGGGATGAGAATGCGCGCAACTCAGGGCAGGAAAGCGACCGTCACTCTATTCTTAGTGCTGCTGCTGTCCGGTGCCCTGAGCCTGTACTTCCTGCAGCTGAAACAGACCAGTCAAGTCCTTACCCTGGCAGATGCGGACCCATGGGAGGGATTGACCCCCGGTTCTATAGAGCTGCTGCTCGCTGTGGCGCCCTTTAGCGCGGGCACTTCGATTGTCCTCAGCAATAGCCTGACTGGATCTTTGGCAGGACTCACTTCTCTCGCTGTCGCAGTGGGAACGGTCGTCGCTGAGCGGAGGCAACAGGAACGCGTGTCCCGGCTCCGGGATCGGGTGATTGATGAGGTGGCATCAAATCCGGGGATTCACCTTCGCGAGCTGCACCGCAGTCTTGGCTGTGCGATGGGTGCGCTCCAGTACCATCTCAGGCAGTTGGAGCTTGGGGGACAGTTGGTATCTGTGAAGAATGGCAACGCACGTCATTTCTTCCCTAGTGACTTCTCATCGGACCCGCAGACGCTTCGGCTTGCGTCGTACCTAAGGAGTCCGGTCATCGGCGCTATTCTGGAACTGTGCAATACGAATGACAGGATAACTCAGGCTGACTTGAGCAGGACGCTATCAATGGACAAGAGTCTGGTATCGTACTATGTCGGTCAGCTGATCCAAGAGGACATACTAAACACCGTTCGAGTGTTTGGTCGCGAGAAGCCTCTAGTTTTGACAGACTGGGCGCACCTAGCCCTTGTGAATCTGACATCATGATTATGCAGCTGACAAACCCCTAGGCTTATCTCCCGTCCAGTGGCCGATTGACTTGGCGTAGTGCTTCGCCTTCGACCTCAGGGCGGCTGCACTGTGGCACAGAATTGGGGGTTCCCGACACGACAGAACAACCGTTCCCAGATTCTCAAGACACTCTTGATGAGACCGACTTGGAAGAGCTTGATAGAGTGCGTCATGCCGTACGCCTCGTGGATGTGTCTCGCGTCTATTCAGTTGGAAAGGCTCAGGTCGTAGGCCTCCGAAGAGTGAATCTCACAGTCGACATGGGTGAGTTCGTGGTCATATCCGGGCCATCTGGCTCCGGAAAGACGACACTCCTGAACATTGTCGGGGGCATTGACTTCGCCTCTGAAGGGAGAGTGTTGGTTCTAGACGTGCCCATCGGAGACTACGATGAAACGTTTAGAGCTACCTTTCGACTAACTAACACCGGCTTCATATTCCAGAGCTATAACCTCATCTCTACTCTCACAGCCGTTGAGAACGTCATGTTCCCGATGCAGCTCTCGGGCAAGAGCAGTGGGGCACTGCGGGAGGAGGCTATGGCGCTGCTCAAGACTGTGGGGCTTAGTGATCGCTCTAGTCATCTACCGTGGCAGCTAAGTTCAGGCGAGCAGCAGAGAGTGGCGGTGGCGCGGGCGATGGCGAACGACCCATCGATTGTGCTCGCAGACGAACCAACGGCCAATCTTGATCATGATAGTGCAAAGATAGTGCGGGAGCTTTTGGCCGAACTGAACAGACGGGGAAAGACAGTCTTTGTTGTCACTCACGACAACGACATAATAGGCCTGCCTGGAATCAGACACTACGAGATGTTGAATGGAGAGTTGAAGGTTCTTGTTTGAACAGGACTACGCCTCAGTCGATCTCAAGCGGCGACCATTCAGGACAGTGCTTGTACTACTCGCCATGACCACAGTAGTGGCGTTCACGACGTTTCTGTTCTTGTTTGCCAATGTCATGCTGGAAGTCACTTCATCTTTGACCTCACTCGGACTTGCTTCACCGCTGAGCATGCTGTTCAATGCTTTC
>PRDI01000045.1 GCA_003345595.1 Candidatus Thorarchaeota archaeon
CAATGTCGCACTAGGTCTAGCATCGCCCGGGAGCCCTTTTGGGCGAGAGTCATAATAGGCAGCACACTTTCTACGCCCCGCCTTCGCTCAAGAGACCTGAAGAATTGATAGTACTCCACTTGATGCTGGCTTGGAACTTGAATCCAGACCACGATTCCTCGAGGGGAAAGATAGGACATGGCAGCGGGCATCTGTGGCATTAGTGAAACCAGCCGCCGTTTCCACAATGGGCTGCATACTATCTCGAAGCAAAAGTTGGTCGAGAGGCCCAGCCCTCCAAAGACAACATCTGGTTCTAGAATGCCATGCTCGATCATCTTTCGAGTAGAGTATGCCACCTGCTTGGCGTCAACGTCCCAGCCCTTTATGCGAAGACTCTGACTGACGGCAACCGGAAGAGCACGAATGTCAGACCTCAACTCAGAGGCGACTGCAAAGTCCTTTCGCTGAAAACCGCGCGTCCTCCCTCGACAAGGCAGAATATGTAACCCCACATAGGCGTTCTCAGTCGACTCCAAGTCATCGGGGCGACTGAGAATCTCAGGAAGAACCCAGTCCCCGCCCTCGAACAGAGAGAGGTTGACATCAGAACTGGCGCCCTCTTGGACATGCATACTAGTATAGTCAAAAACGCTTCCTGTGAGCTTCCGCATGCTAGACTCGAGGACGGAAATCTCCTCATCGTCCCCTGGAAACATGAACGAGGCGTAGCCTGTGTCGCTCATCTCGGTCTTCAGGAGGGCTTTGGTGAAGGGAAACTCTGCGAACTGTGATTCGACCTCGCTCCATTCGATGTTCTCTGCAAGCCTGAAAAAAAGTATGACTGACTGAACTCCAAAAGCAGAGTTGTCAGAGAGACAGCTAAATCGAACAGTATGGTCTCTCTTCAATCGTGCTATGGACCTCACGACTGTCTTCGGAGCAATACGAAGAGACTCAGCAATCTTGTTTGCCGGAGCCAATGGGGACTTTACAAGGTGTGAGAGCACCATTAAGTCCTTCTCATTCATGGGCGCCTCCTCAACCAAGAAGGCGAAGCTATATGCGGACTTGATTGAGTCCGGTGTGTGTAGATTGTATTTCTTCAGAGTTTTCAAGTTCTCAACAATCTTCGTTTCAAAGTGCTCATTCACGGGAACCAACGTCGGATCACAGGGGGATTTCGCAAACTCTGGGTTCTCCTTCAGACGTTCGACAAATCGCAGGGCATCATCAAGATTCACTGTTCCAGCACACAAACCAAGGTATAGACGGATGGCTTCTAGGTAGAAACGGGAGGATGCATCTTCGACCAATGGAAAGAGCTCATCGTAGGGTGTTGATATCTGTGGGAAGGCACCTTGCCCCGAAGCCAACTCTCGAAGCACCTCTTTGGCTGACGAAGTCGAAGACTGTATGCTCTCGGCAACCTGTTACTACATGTTAGGAACGCAGTTTCTTGGTCTGACTAGATAGAAGGTTCTCTAATGCTTTTCTGGTCACCGATTCCTGTGCTATGAATATGATTGCCTGCGCACTATGCCCAATCATGCGTTCCAGAGATGAGGAAAGGGCGACCCAGTTACTTGATATTGGCAGTTTCAAATCAAGCACTGATAGTCTAGACCCAGATACTACTCTTGACATGGGCAGAGCACCTGCTTGAACATGTAGCACTCTCGATAGGTCTTGCTCATTGGGATTGTTCTCAACGCACACCAACACCCTCTGGGCAAGACCGATGTTGTCAAGTTCTAGGTACGGCTTTGCCCATTCGCCCCGTATCCGTTCCAGATGTCGCCTCAATGTCCTCTCAGACAACTTTCCGAACCCGAGTCTACGAAGACTTGCAGCCACCTGTCTAGCTGAGGCATGGTAGTCTAGTTGCACGACAGATAGAAGAGCCGTGTCCACCATGGAGCTCGAACCGGACTCACTTAGTTTGAGTGTGTTCGTGATAGGAAGCACGTCTGCATAGCCTCTCGCGGCACCCGTGCTGGCCTGAAATCGGAACCCTTCGTCGAAATCCCAACTTGAACCATCGAACAATCCAAGGTTGAGATGATGAGACACCTCGGCGGCAGTGTCATAAACTACGGTCGTGCCTTGGAGCGTACCACAAAGCCTCTCCAGCTGGCTAGTGAACCACAACATGCGTTCTCCTCTTGGAAGCACAGCCTCGAAATAGACTGTGGTATAAGTTGTGGAGGAAACCAAGGAATACGTGGTATCTGCCATGAAAGCACCAGACTCTAGCCAGCCCCTGAAACTCGCCAAAGCTCTTGACGTACTGGGGATCTGTGCCCAACCAAACAGCAAGGTCATGCCGACTTGGCCATAATCAATGATTGACCTGACTCTGAAGCCATGGCTCTTGGTGAGCCTCCTCCATACCTGATTCACTGAGGACCTTGTCACACCCAGACCCCTTGCCATGTCCACCTGGCGCATACTGGGGTCAATCGCAAGTTTCCTCAGAATCCTCAGATCTGCAGGCTCAAGATTCATTAATTGCTCTACTCCCATGAGTAGCCAGACTGTCCGAATGTTTAGCCCGGAGGCCCCAAAAAGTCTTTCTCATCGGTGTTTCTTGGAACACTACAGAGGCTTAGTGCCAAATAACCTGTGCTATGGCTTCCTAGACCGTTCTAAGGACTGAATTGACCCTACTCTTTTTTTAATGTGGCAGGTGGTTATAATATACAAGGTTTCAACGTGAGAAACCAGCGGTACCGCGTTCGAGCCGGGCTCTTGTCGCTTGGCGATATGCACAATGATGTGCAGGGACTGAGCGTCAGGTGGCCCGACGAGTTATGCGGCTCAGTACAACCCATGTTCCAGCACACGCAGCAAAGGAGGTGACAAGGATCAGCACAGACCGGATGAGAACGATCTACGAGAGTATGACGACCAACCGAATCGCTCTCAGATTGTTGTCAGTCGGAATAGTGCGCGGCATGCCGACCGTCGTGCAGCCACCGTGTGAAGACCCAACTCCGTTCTAGAGAGTCAAGACCTCTTGGTCAAGACCCTTGACAAGCGGAACTGAGTGGGTAGTGGTGGCTTCGCGAACGTGCGGCGCTGCGTTGCAGTGGACATAGGGTCAGGAATCGTTGACCGTCACAGTAAGGAGGAGAGCGAAAGATGTCGGTTCCGGATCCAACAGGCCCAGATCCAACCCCGTGGTGAAAGTAATGCTTGCGGACGAACCGCAGCAAAGAGGATGAAACGATTGAGAATGATTGACAAAACACAGAGCATCGCCAACTGCATAATTTGGAGAGAGAAGTTCGATGAGTTGGCAAGCGAATCAATGGAGGAGAAGAAAAGATGTCGGTCCCAGATCCAACACGTCCAGATCCAACCCCGTGGTAATAGAAACACCTGCAGACAAACCGTAACAAATGGAGGTAACTCTGAATGATAGGAATAGAGAAAATGGATATTACGTCTACACAATACATTGCGACGCCCGAAGAGGGTCGAGAAGTTGATGCCTTCAACGACCCAGAAATAGTAAGGCTTGTCGCATTGAACTTGGAACTTGCAGTCAAGAATCTAATGGACTCTCGTAGCCCACCCGAGTGCCTAGTCCTCACAGCTGACATATGCACCTATAGACTCACTGCCATGCCAACAGATGACGGCAAAGTTAGGGTGCTCGTGTTCGACTCGTGAGAAGACTTGAAAGAGAGTGTGTGAGGAAGCTCATGGAGAGACCGATCTCTCCTAGACGTCTCATCACGCTCAAGGCAGTAGGAGGCTTTATAGCTCGAAAACATACTTGAGGTCGCTCTGCCGACCCGCACCGGTCGCGTCGAACAGATTCAATGGCGATTGCGGCTGTGACGGCGTTCGGAGAGTCTTTTCACTAGCGGGAATGAGAAGGCAGGCGACGTGGAAGAACATGCCCAAGATCCGACACCAAGTCAGGACGACAATCTGGTGACTAAGGTGTCAGGCACGCGCCCAATCGACTCGGAGGAGGAAGGGCTGAACACCCGGCTTCCGGACAAGGGTACGCGTCCCCGTGTGGGCATGAGAAACTCGCTCAGACTCGTATTTTCATGGCATAACTATCGAATCTACTTGTTAACAGCTTGGGTGTTCAGTGCGTTCACAAGTATCTGGTCATTCTTCAATCTGTATCTACTCGCGATAGGTTGGCAGTATCTTACGATTGGAGCCGCGTCCACATTTGTGGGGGCATTGGCCGCGGTATCACGACTGGTTGGCGGATATGTCGGCGACTCGGTTGACCGTAAGAAGCTGTCTGTCATTGCCATGATGATGGCCGCGGTCTATCACATCATAATTGGACTCTTCACAGACTTCACCCTCATACTAGTGGGTCTGACAATCCTTGCAACGATGGATATCGCAAAAGGGGGCTCCTCGGCATACATAATGGAGAATATCCCAAAAGAGGACAGCGGGTTGGCCCTCTCGCTCTTCACAGCGGGGAGATCGTTGGGAATTGTCGTCTTGGTCGCATTTGGGGCGCTCATGACAGTCATGGAGTTTGGTAGCGGACTCCGACTGATGTACCTCGTGGCGGGTGTGTCACTGCTCCTGTGTACTCTCGTAAGAGAACGTTATCTCAGTTCCAGCAAGAAAAGACAGAGGCCGTCAGGTGTTTCCCTCTGGCAGGACTTCTTGCACGAGAACAGGCACGCCGCTAGACTGCTTCTCTCAGTCATGCCTGGTGTGTTGCTCGTTGTGATAGTCGACGCCCTCAGTGACGCCATCTTTCAGTTTGGTGCTTTGCTCTATGCCAAAGAGTATCTGGGTGTTTCAATATCAGGCATCACCGTCATTGTGTTGGTGCCTCTTATCGTATCGGTCCCTCTTCTGGTCAAGGTTGGTCGTGTGTCCGATCGAAGAGGAGTGAGAAGAGCAGCGTTCGGAGTGTATTCTGTTATGCCCGTTTGCGCGGCGCTGCTCATGCTGGCTCCTGTTTTCCCTTATTGGATGCCGGCGCCGATTGTGGAATTGGCTGAAACAGCCGTAACAGGACTTTCGGTGGTCTTCTCGACGCCTTTCCTCGCAATCGTGATGAAGGATGTCAATGATGTGCTGTGGGGCCTTGTTCTCATAACCTTGATACAGAAGAAACTCCCTATTCGAGACACGGCGAAGATCCTCGCAGTCTTCTGGTTCGTGGTATACCTGTTCGCATCCATCGGACCATTCGTGGGAGGCCTGGTGTTTACTTATGCTCAGCCATCGCAGCTATTTGCGATAGTCTTGATCCTGAATCTCATAATTCTCGGCATGATCACGAAGGTTGGTCTAGTTGCAGCCAACGCAGAGGAAGTCCCAACCGCGCGCTAGTGACAGAGCAGCGCCTCCCGACACTTCTTCAAAGAATGATGGACTCAGCCGTCGCACTTATCGGGAGCAAGCACCCCGCAGATAGGAGAGGTTCATGGGATGACCGATGAACAGGAAAGGATACAGGAGGTAATCCGACTACTTGAGAAGGCCTATCCTGATGCTCCACCCACGTATCTAGACCACACGAGCCCATTCGAGATGATGATTGCAACCATCCTCTCTGCCCATACCACAGACAAATGCGTTAACCAAGTCACACGCACGCTCTTCGCGACATATCCAAGTCCCGAAACCATGATGAAAGCACCCATCAAGAGGATATCTGATATTATCCGCCCTTGCGGCACGTACAATAGGAAATCAGTGTTTGTCAAGAACGCGTCAAGGGACCTAGTGGGGCGATTTGGTGGACAGGTCCCGAAGACAATGGACGAGTTGACCTCACTCCCCGGCATTTCGAGAAAAACGGCCAATGTCATCCTGTCGGTGGCATTTGGGATCAATGAAGGTATTGTTGTCGACACGCATATCGGTCGAGTGACCCAGCGGCTCGCGTTCAGCAAGCAGAATACACCGGAGAAGATAGAACAGGAGCTAATGCGGAAGATACCCCGTGAGAAATGGTACGAGTATGCTCGGCTGATAGGTGCTCATGGAAGACTCACATGCAGGGCCAAAAAGCCCATGTGCAGTACGTGTGCAGTCAGACACCTGTGCCCCTCGGCAGACATGTTTGAGTGATTGGACACTGTTCTACGGACTGAGGGTATGCAACAGCTGCGTAGAAGTTGGACAATCTTGGGCATTTTCGAGTAGGGGCTTGAATAGCTCGAATCAGACGTTTCTTTGAGGCTGACTCGGCACATTCCGGCCCCAAGGAGTACGACCCCAGTGCCGTTTCTGGGAGGACAAAGACTCCTGTGTCCAACTTTGTCCAACTTACAATGAACGGTACTCGTCGCACTA
>PRDI01000046.1 GCA_003345595.1 Candidatus Thorarchaeota archaeon
ACCCTTCCCGCCTTATGCAACGGGAGGATACCAAGAGCCGACGTCGAGGAAGCAAGCCGCGCGGTCGATATGAACTCTTGCGCGCGACGACTCTGTTACCCCTGGGGTAAGTTTTCTGTCATGTCCACCGCTCACAATTGGCCGATGAACGTTCGCTAGGCCAGCGTTTCCGCCTAGGATCCGTCGTGTTGCGGGATCCTATCAGCCGAGCTTATGCCCTTAATCTCAACGAGACGTTTCCGTCGCCTCTGAGCTCAGCATTGGTCACGGCTGATCTCTTGTCAGCCGTGTGCCGCCCCAGCCTAACTGCCTATCTGCCAGTGTCCCCAGAGACTCTTGCTCTGGGTTAGCCGCCTCCAGCCAGACGGTCAGTATTACAGCTTCGCATTCCCAGGCCCCGAAGAGCCCGGTTCAACGCTCCTGACTATTCTCTGCGCCAAACCAGAAACGGCAATGACAGACTGCGTAGTAAACCTCCGCAGGGACTTCTTATCCCCACAGTGCCACGTATTCTATTCGATACGCTGTGACTTCACCGGATCCCTCCTTGGGACAGCGGGGAGCTCGTTGATCCCTTCATGCACGTCGGCATTTAACCGACAAGGCATTTGGCTACCTTAAGAGACTCATAGTTAGTCCCGGCGTTAACCTGTGCTTCGACCCATTTCTGAGCTTTAACAGACAGGCACAGACCAGGATTGACCCACTGTACTAACGCTTACGCGCTCGCAGTGAGCTATGTTTTTATTATACAGTTGGCACCCCCTAGTTACTAAGGCCTAGGAGAGCTATTCACTGACCCAGGCACGGCACATCCCGAAGTTATGCCGCTAATTGGCCGATTTCCCTAAGGAGAGTTAACTCCGATACACCTTGGCTTTCTCTGCCAGGGAACCTGTGTCGGTTCTGGGTACGGACTCGGAGAATCCTTCCGGACTCGTTTTTCAGGGCCACCAGAAACGGGCCAAACGGATGTCCGACCACCCGCCATTGCACCTTTCACCTGCCTCTCACCATTACGGTACTTGGCACGCTTATAGTGTTAGACACAGCGAGTGCCGTGCTTGGCCTGTCCAGATAGGTCACAAGTCCGGCTTTGCGTTGCCGCGTATTGTATCTCCGAGGTTCAGGACTATTAACCTGATTCCCTTTCATGACGTTCGTGTTACGGCGTCACTTAGGACCGACTAAACTTCAGCTGACGACGCATCGCTGAAGAGCCCTTTCCCTTCCGGTGGCATGGATTCTCACCATGCTTCGCTGTTACTATCGTCAGGATCCTCGAACCCGATCGGTCCACAGGAGTTCACACCCCCGCTTCTTCCCAACCGGGTCGCTCCGCTACCAGATCACGCGGTTCTACCCGCGTGCTGCTCGGTCTCGGTGACCAGATTTAGCCCCGTCCATTTTCAAGGCCGAGAGCCTCGGTCTGTGAGCTGTTACGCTTTCGTTCGGGGGTAGCTGCTTCTGAGCTCACCCTCAGACTGTCTGAGGCTCTCGACTCCCTTCTTCACCGCACTTATCTGGTACTTAGGGACCTTAACCGCGCTCTCGGTTCTCCCCGTCTCGGCCTGCCAAGCTTACCCTGGGCACCCGTCTCCTGCCTTCTACGATTCATGCAGCTTCGGAGTTTCCAGGATGGTGAGGGACTTGACGCCCCCCGAGCCAATCCGAGAGTGCTCTACACCACATGATATCTCCGGCAGGGCTAGCCTGCGAGCTAATTTGCAGAGAACGAGCGATCTCCAGTCTAGATAGGCCTTTTACTCCTACGCTCAGCTCAACGGAACGAGTTGCACGTCAGAACCCTTTCGGGCCTCCACCAGGCTTTCGCCTGGCTTCACCCTGGCCGAGCCTAGATCGACTGGCTTCTCGTATCATGAGAGTGACTTCGCGCGCTTTCACACGCCGCCCCTTACCGGCAAGCCGGCTGCGGGCCTGTTGGCTTCCCTTCGTTTACGGCTTGACGCCTTATCCTCGCCACGCCCATGAACTCCCTGACCCGTGATTCTAGACGGATGAGGCCGGATCGATCTGCTCAGGTCCTACTGCGAGATTGCTCTCGTTTCGTTCCCCGAGCTTCTACTCTTACATCCGGCATCCTTTTTGTAGATTACTGGTTTCAGGTGCTTTTCACCCCGCTCCCGCGGCGCTTTTCGACTTTCGCTCGCGCTACGTAGTTAGCTATCGGTTTGGCTTAGTGTTTAGGCTTCGCAGATTGCGTCTGCGGCCTTCGCGCGAGAAGTCCAACCCGCGCTAATCTGGATCCAAAGACATGCCTGCGCTTTACACCTACGGGGGTGTCACCCTCTACGCCACGTCGTCCCAGACGACTTCGGCTTAGGCGTGTCGACAATTGTCCTTGGCCCACACACCACATCTCCCTGCATTCGTCACGCAGAGATTCGGTTTGGCCTGTTCCCCGTTCGCTCGCTGTTAATAGGGGAATCACTGTTGTTTTCTTTTCCTGCCCGTACTAAGATGCTTCAATTCCGAGCGTTACCAATCCGGATTTGGCCCCGGATCCACGTGGGGTATTAACCCACGTGAGGAAGTCCCATTCGGAGACCCGCGGATCAAAGGGTTCATGCCCCTACCCACGGAATATCGCTGCTTGCCACGTCCTTCATCGGCTAGCCAACCAAGTCATCCACCAGTAACCGTACAGCGAATTGCGGACCTACTTATATCACCGGCACAGTATAACCTGTTGTGTAGCAAACTGCTACATCACATGAAGTCATTCATGCGATCAAAGGAGAATACTCTTCCACCCTCTGCAGTCTCCACACCACATCCTCTTCCACTAATGTGGTTGGGGTACGACCCCGAGGCGTGTGTGTGTGACGGTCCCCCATCGAGAATGACTCCCATGTGTACAGACCGCTCCACCTGTCTTCCGGGTAGCCGCCCCGGAGGGTGGACCAGTCGTCTGGTCTCGATGAGCCCCTGAGTGGCAAACACAGGTGGCCTCAGTTGAGGTCTTGTGGACCTGCGCGCACCGCATCTGGGGTGCGTGCCTCCGCAGCCTCTGTGGCTTTGGATTTAAAGCTTCCTTAGTGTCGAGGTTCACCAGAATGGTTCGAACGACCTTCCATAGCCGTCCAACAACACCTTCTCTACTCAACTCTTGAGAAGCAGAGTAACGGTATGCAGTTTCCAGATAAAGCTTGTGACACGGCGAGATTCTTTCAGGTCTGAAACAGGTTCAGAAGATGGTCACGACATCGAAATGAGTGCCCCATCAGCTGCTGCTGTGAAATGCAGCATCGATGGGACAGTCATGTATGAATCAGGGAGAGAGGGACTCTCTCTGCTTTGCTATCAGATCTTTGATTCCCTTCTCAGCAAGGCTAAGCATGAGGTCAAGGGTCTTCCGATCAAAGACCGCATTCTCACCAGTGCCCTGTACCTCGACATAGCTGTCATCACGCATGACCACGTTCATGTCGACAGCAGCTCGTGAGTCCTCTGGATAGGACAGATCGAGAAGGACCTCATCATTCAATACACCCACGCTCACTGCAGCCACGGAACCAAGTAGCGGCAATTCATGAATCATGCCCATGTCAACCATAAAGCTGAGCGCATCGCAGAGAGCCACAAAGCCTCCTGTGATTGATGCAGTCCTCGTGCCGCCATCTGCTTGAATCACGTCACAGTCAATCTTGACAGATCGTTCGCCTAGGCGGTTCAGGTTCACAGCCGCTCGCAGTGACCTCCCGATTAACCGTTGAATCTCCTGTTCGCGCCCGGTGACCTTATACCGGTCTGTTCTCTCAGCAGTCGCCCTTGGCAACATGCCATATTCGGCCGTCACCCAGCCGCGCCCGGTCCCGTTCAGCCATGGTGGGACATCCTCCTCGACTGTGGCCGAACATATGACCTGAGTGTCGCCAGTTTTTATGAGAACGGAGCCCTCGGGGTTCTTCAGAAATCCACGCACAATCTCAACAGGTCTGAGTTCATCGTTTGATCTGCCGTCAACGCGGGTCATTCTGCGGGCCTCCGCCATTAGATAGGAATTGACTGCAATTGCTCTGTTTCGTACGCCAAGCCACACAGATAGTTTTATTGTTAGTCGCATCATATCTCATAGACCGGTCGTCAGACAGTGTTCCGCCTAGGAGCGGTTCAGTATGTTGGACATCCAGAAGCGATTCGATGCGGTTCTTCTTGAAACCGTCGAGGAGTGGAAGAAGAAGGGCCATGTAAAGGGGATTTATGTTTACGGCTCCTACACAAGAGGTAGTGTGACTGCCAACTCGGACCTCGATGTATGCGTGATTTGGGACGAGGACAGAGCTCCGATGGAAGCGCTAGCAGAACGCAAGGCGGTCCGGATCGACATGACGTTTCTTACGCCAAAGGATGTTGAAGATGTCCTTGAGAAGAGAACCAAGGAGCCGCTTAGAGTTGCAGAGGTGGTATGCAGACTCAGGAGCGCAAAGACCGTCCATGACCCGCAAGGCACTCTGAAGAAGTGGCAAGACAGGGCCATGAAATACACATGCCCTGATGATGTAGTCACAGGTCTAAAGACTCGGGCCATAGAATCAATTGAGAGCGCGGCTCGTCTCTCAGAACGGGAGGATGAAACTATCAGTACTGTCTACGAACTCCGCGATGCTCTGTTTGATCTTGGTGGCGTCATCCTGTTGAAGAACAACTTCTTCTGCATCATCAGGCCGTCTGAGATACTCAGGGAGGTCAGAATGCTCGACCCTCTCGCATACGGGCTGTTTCTACGGGCATTCAAGCTGAAGGGTCTAGAAGAAGAGGAACTACGCGATACTCTTAGTGGCGTGAACCACTGGCTAGAAACAGCTGAACAGCGTCGCACGAAGGCAGGAGCTAGCGGTATCGCGACCAAGCTTCTCCTGCAAGCACAAAGAGAGTACTACGGTGCCACAGGCCTCACGTTCTCCGCAGACTATGAACTGGCTGTACTTGAAACGCGGCGGTCAATGGCCACCCTCGGACTAGCCCTTCTCGCAATAGACGGCATGGCAGAAACGAAGCGGAGTGATGTCGTGAAGGAACTGAGAGAACGTGAAAAGGAGTACTATGAGCAGGTATTCCTGAAGTATGGGGCGTTCGACTTTCAGTCAAAGGGAGTCAAGCGCAGCATAGGAGAAGCGCAGTTCATCGCACACAGACTGTGAATCCGGCAACGAGTCACATTGATTAGTTCGAGCTGCGAGTGAAAGGCCATGCCCGAGCAGCTGGCAAGTGTTATTCGTCTTCTGAGTGTACCTCTGACCAGGGAGAAGCAGTCCAGACTGCTTTCGGAGCTACAGACATACGCATCTGCCGCTAATTACATCATCAAGACGATAGGCGAAAGGCAGATTGCCCCCAATATGAGGGCATTGGAGGCTCTGAGGGAGGACTTCGAAATGAGGCTGTTTCGTCTTACGACCTCCGAACCCGACGCCACAGCGGAAGTGGTGCCAGAAGATGCACGCAGGAAATTCGCATCGAGGTTCAGGCAAGATCTCGCCGGGAAGTACATTGGCCAGGGCATCGGTACACAAGGACAGACCAACAGCGCCTTCGCTGAGTGGTATGTTCGAAGGTATTTCGATGACGTAGTTCGTGGAGCCCTCGGAGAGATCACTCGACATCGGAAGCTCGCTAGGACTGTTCGGAGCCTCAGGAACAAGACGCCCCATTTCAAGTCTGTCA
This sequence comes from Candidatus Thorarchaeota archaeon, assembly GCA_003345595.1. Classification (GTDB taxonomy): domain Archaea; phylum Asgardarchaeota; class Thorarchaeia; order Thorarchaeales; family Thorarchaeaceae; genus OWC5. The sequence goes on from PRDI01000046.1 coordinate 5,689, forward strand.
GGATGATTCTGTCACCCCCCATAGCAGTGATTGGAGACAGCGGTTGTACAATCCTAGGGACAATGGGTGAGGAGATTCCCATTCCCTTTGATAAGAGGAGCAGGAGCCAAGAGAGCACACTCCTACATTCAATCGCTGGAGGCGTACAACAATACAAGCGGGTTCGACTGACATGGCGAAAAGAGGGGTATGTCGAAGTGGACGTACGACTTGTCTAAAGAGACAATGAACAGTGGTCTACTCCTGTGGATTCCAACCAATGAGTGCACCGGAGAAGTCAGCAGAGTAGAAGACGCCGCCACTAGCAGCCCATGCCACAGAAGTGACACTGCTGTCCACTCTCAGGTTGGCATTCTCCGTACCGTCTGCAATCGACCAGAGCCGCAGAGTACGATCTGAGCTCCCAGACAGAAGGAGATCCCCTGTTGGTCCAACCGAGAGAGAGGTCACGGCGTCAGAGTGACCAATCATTTTGCTCTTCTCACGCGGGTGCTCGAGGCTGAGTGACAGGATGCTGCCCCCATGCATGCCTAGGAAGACACGCGACCCGTCTGGCATCGCCGCGATTGATCTGAACCGTTCGGTGGACTTAGCAAGCCTTCTCAGCATCGCGCCGCTGGCAAGGTCCCATAGCTTGCATTCGCCGTCCCATGAGATGCTCACAAGCTGCGAGCCATCCCCAACAAAAACAAGGCCGGACAAGTCCGCTCCATGTGCATGGATGTTCCTCAGAGTCTTGAGTGCCTTGGTGGAGAAGATTTTCACTTCTCCGTCCCGAGATCCTGCGGACCCCTTCTGAGACTTCTCCCAAGTTGCCAGAGCCTTCACTTGGTCACTATGTCTGAGTGAGTATCTGCACTTTCCTTCTATGCAGTCCCATATCCTAGTGGTCTTGTCCCAGCCGGCTGATAACAGCAGCCTTCCACTTCCAAGAAATGTGACTGCCGAAACCATGCCTTCATGACCCTTCAGGGTCCGCTTCAGTCTGCCAGACTTGCTGTCAATAAGAAAGATACTTCCATCCGTTGTACCGCATGCAAGTCTGCGACCATCAGGATTGACCGATATGGTAGTCAGGGGAGAGAACTGAGCACCAGAAGATCTAAAGAGGATGCACTTCTCCAAAGACGATCACCGGGACACAACGCACAGGTGCTCGTAGGAGCATGAGGATAAAAACTCTAACGTGACAGTCTACGCCTTGCCAAAAGGAGTGTGATAGCGGCCAGTACAGACAGGCCTAGTACTACTGCGACATACATGCCTATCGGGTTGTCAAGGGGGAAACGAGCGTTGTCACCACCATGATACACGACAAATGATTCCACTACGCGGCCGACTATTTCCAGGCTCGTAGCATTGCACTCCTCAGGTGTGTCCTGTAGCGTGTGCCAAGTGGAAGGAAACGGATCGTGTTCAATTATGTCCAGAGAGGGTATTCTCAAGTTGAGGAACGGTGCGTGATCATCGATTATTCCTCTTCCGGCCACGTTCAAGAACGTGCTTCCATATCCCATCTGTCCTGCCATTGACCAGACAGTGTCCTGAAGAGACAACGTGGAGCTGGTTTCGCGAGCAAGCCGTAGTCCGGCGCCGCCCACCATGTCCAGAAGAACCATCGCCCTGATCGCCTGCCTCCTCTCCGCGCTTAGCTGCTCAGCATAGTGACTAGATCCCACTATCCACTCCCAGCCGTTGATGTTTCCCGAGTCTTCTGCGTCGAAGAACACCATCTCAACATTACCCCTATCGGCTTCTGGGATTGAGTGCGAGAGTTCAGTGAGCACAGCTGTGCCACTGGCGCCATCATTGGCGCCGAGTACTGGACGTGATCTATTGGCAGGGTCCGGGTCTTGATCTGCTCTAGGACGTGTGTCATAGTGCGCGCCGAGCAGTATCGACGCGTTGTCGGCCGACCCCCACCGTACGACTATGTTCGCACATTCAACGCCAAGATATGTGAAGTTCTGTAGAGTCACATTCCACCCATAGGACGCCACATTCTGGACTATGTACTCTCTGCAGAGACTTAGGTTTGCGGATCCTGGAGGACGAGGACCGAAGTCGCATTGCGCAGTCAGATATGCCATGGCTTGGTCCCCATCAAAGACAGGTGTGTAGTCACTGAGGGTGGTAGGCACTGAAACAGTGAATATCAAGAACAGAAGCACGATCCAAGATGTGGCATGTGACATCATCAGGCCAATCAGTCCTCTCAGACACCTACTTGGACGATGACAGCCGCGTTTGAACATACCGACGAATGAACGCAGGGAGTCTTCTTGGCATCTTTCTCAAGACGGTAACAGGAATGCCAGAATAGTCTATCTCTCCTCTTGCAAGCATCGCCATGACATCTGAGGACAGCTTGAAGCCACTGGCTCGGGGCAAGAGAGACTCGGCGAGCGAGGCGCCTCTCATGCCAGCCCATTCAGCCACTCCGAAACTCGCTTTGAACTCCTTGATGCAAAGGCGGTCGTACTTCGACAAGAATGACATGTCGTATCGGTCTTGCTCAGCTGCCTGTATTATGACCTGCGCCGCAAGGACCCCCGATTTCATGGCATACGCTATTCCTTCGCCCATCGCCGGATCTACAAAACCTGCGGCGTCGCCAATCAGAATGGCACGATCTGTTACATTCCTGTTTGTAATGCCGTCGGCTCCTAGGAAGCAGGTCCGCCTCTCGGTAATTGGCAACGGCACCTTGAGCCGCTGCTCAGTGGCCCTAACGAAGCGGTCGAATTCGGGTCGTAGATGAGTCATATGTACTGCCGCACCAGCTATGCCTATCCCCAGATGTGCCCTTTTTGGAAAGACCCATCCATAGCTAGTCCGCCCCTGAACTGGGACTATCTCAAGTATCGAGGGATTGCCTTGGGTCGCCTTCAACACCCCCTCTTCACCCAAGTGAAAGTCGGCCTCCATACCAAGGCCCACCCTTGTCAGGTCTTTGTGTTCAGGCCTGAGACCCAGCATCTTGGCGACAATCGAACTCGCACCGTCAGCACCGACGATGATTCGAGAACTGAACTCACGGCCATCGCTCAGCATTACTTGAGCAGAACCCTCGTTGACTTGTGCTCGCGCGACTCTTGACTCTTCCAAGAGTTCTGCTCCTGCATCCGCAGCCCTATGAGCGAGATACTCGTCAAATGTGGATCGCCTTGTAGTTATCCCAATCAGCTTGTCTGATAGGAACTCGGCTCTCCTACCGCTCGGGAGAACAAACCTCAGGCCGTGGATCTTCTGCTCTACAAGTCGCCGAGGCAGTCTGTTTCCAAGAATGCGAAGCCCTCTATACATCACTGCTCCGCCACAGGGCTTCTCTCGTGGGAGGGTGGCCTTCTCTAGCAGGAGCGTCCGGAGTCCCGCTCTTGCACAGTCATATGCGACAATCGATCCAGCGGGTCCTGCACCTACGACTATGACATCACAAGACCCCATCAGTCAGCACGCCCATTCCAGTATCTTGTCTGACCGAATTGACTGGTCAGCGACTCCTCTGGTAGCTTTGCCCCACGAGCTTCTATTTAGACCTAGCGACCTGAGTGGTGAACTCGAAAGTCGCCTGGTCGTCCCAGTCCTCGCCTACTCCTAGCTTCGCTCGGATCAACTTCTCGTAGTCGGGGTTCACTTCGTATCCAATTGAACTGCGGCCGAGTCTTCGCGCCACGCCGAGCGTTGTTCCAGTGCCAGCGAACGGGTCGAGCACGATATCACTTACAAAGGAGTAGAGCTTGATGCACCTCTTTGGCAGTTCTTCAGGAAAGGGAGCCGGATGACCTTCTCTTGAAGCAGAAGCCGGCTGAAAGTCCCAGATTGAGTTCTGAACCCAGTCGGTGAACTCTCTGTGTGTTATCCTAGAGGCCTCCTTCAATGATGGGTCCACAGAGTCTCTTCGTCCAGACTTCGAGAAGACGATTATCCACTCGTACGGATAGCTGGAGAGCATGTTTGTCGGATAGGGGTACGAGCCCCATGAACTGAATCGCACCGCTTTTCGTTTGTCCCATATGTGAAGCGACATCAGATACATGTTGCCAAGTGAGTCCATATGGTCCTCAAGCTCGGTCAGCACGGTCTTGGTGACCCGACGGCTGAACGTGGAAGAGCCTCCAGGCAAGAGTGTTGGCATGACGTTGATGACCAACTTCCCATCTGGTACCAGCTTTCGTACACACTCGTCAAGCACAACACAGAGCGAGCCCATGTAATCCTCGAAGGTGGTCGACTCTTGGCCGATTTCGACGCCTTCGCCGTAGTCCTTCAAATGCCAGTAAGGGGGTGAAGTCACAACGAGATGGACAGAGCTGTCGCCGACCGTGTCCATATGCCGGCTGTCACCGAAAATCACTCGATGGTGCGTCTTCATGTACTGTGCCCACCCTCATGCAGGTCCCAGACGAGCACCTCTTCCTTCCTATCTGTCACGTTGATTCTATCCCATAGGCCACTCGGTGTTTCCGTGTACGACCTCTCAATGACGTATGGCTTGCCCCAGGGGGCAATCTCTGCAAAGAACTCAGAGCCCCTTATCAGTTTCCGGTGGACCATGCGATCTCCAACGACAAGTATCACAAGGCCGTTTTCCCGCACGACTCTCTGAATAGACAGAAGCGCTTGTGTCATGTCCGACTTATATGTTGAGAAGCTTTGGATGAGACCCTTCCGTAGCTCGGCGCGGTCCACCTTGAGGATGTCGAGCACCAAGCGACTGTAGTAGCCAGTGTAGTCGAGTGCGTCGAAGTAAGGCGGACTCGTGTACACAACATTGACAGACTGCTCCGGGAGCACTTCATGAACGCGTCGTGCGTCATGGCAGAGGATCCTGACAGAAGGAGCACCTTTCACAAAGAGCACATGCTTCCGGGCCTTTCGCATCACTACGTCGTAGAAGTCTATTGGACGAAGTCGGGGACTGACTCTGCCTATCGACGTCGAGGTCCATGTCCAACCATTGCATGCCCGTGCCGTTACACAGATTGACCCATAGAGTATTGAGCGCTCGAAGGATGAGAAGTCTTCCGAAACTGCAACCATCCTCATGATTTGATGTCTGGTCATAGGATGAAAGTACTCTGCGACAGAAGATGACATTCTTGGGGATTTCTCAAGAGACCGAGCAGTACTCATTGCTGAACCTAGATGGTCGAGCGTCTTCTTCACGTCGAGGGGCTCAGTCTTGCCTTGGGCGATGGTGCATGCCAGCGGGTTGTTGTCTACACCGATAGCCGACATCCCATGGATCTGTGCCTCATAGAGTATGGTCCCAGTTCCACAGAAGGGGTCTAGGAGTGTCCAGTTACGTGGCAGCTGCGATATCACCTGAGCCGCGTCGATGCCCGACATCTTTCCTCGATAAGGGTAGATTCCGTGGATTGAACAAGGGTTGTTCACCTTCGAGAGATCCTGTAGTGATATGCGCCGCCGAAATCTGGAATTCAATCGCTCGGTCAACAGACTCTCCGACGCCGACTCACACCCCACAACCGTTCATATGTCCCTGCAATCCTCACACCCCGGCCTCGGTCTGAGACCCAGCCGCCTCATGATCTTTCCACCTGGCAACTGCGCTTCAGGAGTTGTACCCTCAGGCGTTGTAACAGGGAAGGATCTGCGGCCCACCTCTCTGAACCCGTAGCTACTAATCAGCATCTTGGAGGGAACGTTGTCCTCGTATACCTCGCAGTAGACCTCGTCGACTCCTGCACTAATGAAGTAGTCAGCGGCTGCGCGAATCAGCGATGTGGCAACCCCCTTCCTGCGACGATGCGGGAGCACACCAATGCCTGTTATTTCGCCATACGGGCGGTCGCCCTTGTTCTCCACAAAACATGCAATGAACCCTGATGGCGTGCCCCAGACATCAGCGACAAAGACGCCCTCTGTGTCGAGCTTCTTGGCCTCTTCAATGGTCAGAGGGCAAAAGGGGTCGGGCGACGCTATAAAGCACCTGTTGTAGAGACCGACGAAGGCTTGGATTTGATCTCTCTCCAGACGATGGACATTGATGTGCTCGGGGGCCTGTTTCTTCACTGATCGTTCTGTCACCAGCTCCAAGGCTTCCTTGGCGTCAGCCTTCATGATGACATAGGACTTTTCTCTCACGATTGACTTTGAGGCCATGCCACTTACACCCTCGTACCTCACTTTCCTGACTGTGGGACAACCGTCAAGCCGTCAGCTACCATCATGAACCGGGACCGCCAATCAGACGAACAGACGATCGATGGCCGAGACCGTCGCTTCGGCTTCCTTCTCAATAGCTTCCACCAAGAGCGGGTTTTGTTCACCTGTCTTCTCTCGTTCATCCTTCTGCTCCTCTTTGGGGTCCCTGTGCAGATTGCCGTCCACAGCAAGGATTGATGCAGCATGGAAACCACGCGTCTGGGCGAACACAAACAGCAATGAACTCTCCATCTCAATACACTTCACCCGACAGCGGGTCCACAGAGCGAGCTGATTGCTCTCAGGAGCGGAGTAGTAGACATCACTTGTCCAGCACAGTCCTGCGTGAACCCGGTCGGGCGGCAGAAGTCCAGAGATGCTGTCAAGTAGCGCTCTTTGCAACGTGGGGGATGCCACAGCCGGGTATTCGATTGGCGCATAATTCAGACTTGTGCGTTCGTCTCTGATACAGCCTGTGGGAACTACCACATCGCCTGTCTTTACAGAGAGTTCAATTCCCCCGCAGGTGCCGACCCTTATGAAGTGCTCTGCACCCACCTTTGCCAACTCCTCTATGCATATGTGAGTGGACGGCGTTCCCATTCCAGTTCCAGATATCGTGACAGGAACACCACCCGGCGTGTACCCTCGGTAGGTCAACAGACCCCGATACCGTGAAACTTCCTGCGGATCCCTCATCGCATTGGCGATCAAAGGTACTCGATCGGGGTTTCCCGTGATGATTACGACTTTCTCGACGTCGCCCTCACCGACCCGCAAATGGGGTTGTACTCTTCGCTTCATGCGGACCTCACACTCGTGGAGCATCTAGACTGCTGAATGTTGTTGCACTTCCTAGGACAGGAGGCGATCAAGATGAAACCAACAGTAGCATATCAATCACACGGCCCCGTGATAGAGCAATCGAGCGAAAGGCCCTCATATTAATCACAGTCGCGGCCAATCACGATTTCTGCAGAGCATGATTCTTCGCGTAATCGCAGAGCTTGTTAAGGGGGCATCGATTGCACCTCGGCGCCTTTCTCAAACAGATGGTTGACACCAGATCAATAATACCCCAGTAGAGGTGTTTCGGCTGGCGCCTTCCCCCTAGCACGCGCATCAAGTCCAATGCACGGGGGTTCGTAGGCCCCTCAAGGTCGCTTGAGAAAACTCTGTTGAGAAGATGAATGACATTGCCATCTACCATCGGAACTGAATGGCCAAACGCGAAGTTGAGGACGGCTGAAGCTGCGTACTCGCCGACGCCAGGAAAACGCTTGAGATGCTCACTGCCATCGGGCACTCGTCCATCATGCTCTCTCACGATCAAGATTGCAGTTTCATGCATCTGGCGGGCTCTTGTCGACTGAAGGCCCAACGAAACGAGTCGGCCAGCAAGGGACCTCTCGGAAGCAGTCGCCAGCTTCTGCGGCGTGCCAAAACGATTCACAAAGGGACTGTAGACTCTGAGGACTGCAGATGCAGTGGTTCGCCTCAGGAGCATCTCAGCGATTAAGATGTGGAATGGATCTGACGTTTCTCGCCAAGGGAAGTCTCGACCAGCATTCTCGTACCAGCGGACAACAGCGTTCCGTGTCTTCATCATCCGACTGGAATCCAGTCGTTTGGCATAGTCCATCGTTCCTATCACGCAACCCTAAACATCCCGTTTATCCAATCTTCCATCTCTGATACCGACCCTAGGACTGTTACACCCTCCATGTGGCGAAGTCGCTCCACATTCTCAATGTCGATGGCTCGTGTCTTGATTCTGATACGCACGCCCTCTGGTGTCACTGTTTCGAACTCACCCGGTTCTTGGTCGACTGGATATAGCAATACGGGAGTGGTTCCTTTTAGGGCTTGAGCAACAGCGTTCGTGATCAGTGTGTCCTCAATTCCGTATGCAATTTTGGCAGCTGAGTTGGCAGTGAGAGGAGCGACAACGAAGACATCATATTTGCCCACTTGAAGAGGACCGGCAATGAATGGTACGTTGGCATCCACTTCGGGCTTTACCTTGTCAAATGCCGCGTTCAGTCGGTCCCATAGGCGATACCAGTGGAGGACTTGTCTACCAGCCTTTGAAACAAAGACATCAATCCTGACTCCGAGAACAGTCTTGAGTCGGACCATCGCATCCAAGACCTCCTCAATCTTGTCGCCTGACCCCGTGATTCCCCATGCGATACGCGCCAATTCAATCGGCAAAGCATGTGCCTCACGCCCACAAATATCTAGCTGTGTTTAGCCGCTTGAACTAATGACTTGTTCACGCTAAACATGAAACAGCGAGAGCATCATGACAGAGTTCATTATCAAGTGATTGAGGATTCAACCGAAGACCATTTCGTCCGTAGGTGACGGAAATATGTACAGAGCCAGTGCGGGCATAACCACCAACATGAGTCTGACAGCCGCGGAATGGATTGCATCCAACGCGAAGAAGCTGGGCCTCGATGGTATTTGGGTGGGTGAGGACATAGGGAAAGGACACGATGTGTTTGTCCTAACGACAGATATGATACTACGCGCAAGGGAAGTGAGAGTGGGCACAGGGATCGTGCCAATAACTGTTCATGACATAGCTGTGCTTGCGAGGACTGTAAGGAGTCTGAGGGAGCTCGCAGGCTACGGCTTTGCCTTTGGCACAGGGATTGGAGGCATCCAAGACCTGATGACACTGGGGATCAAACCGAACAGGCCTGTCACACTTCTGGGAGAGGCCGTCAGAGTTCTGAAACGGCTCTGGGCCGGAGAAACGGTGAGTGTAGAGAATGAGTGGTTCACGCTAAGAGATTACAGTCTTGGTCTCAAACAGCCAGTTCTCGTCCCTGTCTTCTTGGGAGTCCGCGGCCCTCAGATGCTGAGAATGGCAGCACATGTGGCAGATGGCGTCATCCTCTCCGGACCCTCAGAATACATCCACAAGGCCATTCGTCTGGTGAATGATGAGGCACAGGCAACAGGCAGAAGCAAGGACTCGGTTGAGAAGGTGGTTTGGCAACCGACAATTCCAACGTTCAAAGGCGGAGATGAAACGCTTGCAAAGAGAGTTGTGGCACTTGTCGTTGCTGACATGCCAGACCGAGTTATTCGCATGACAAGTGTGGACACTAGCCGAGTAGAAACCATCAGATCTGCAGTGGAAAAGGGCGGGCCGTCTGCAGGTGTGGCACATGTCACACAGGACATCCTAGACTCATTCTCGGTCACGGGCAGCAAAGAACGCATGATTGAGCAGTTTCAGGCATTTGCAGAAATGGGTGCGACCGAGGTCGTAATCGGCCCGCCCTTCTCAGGAAACTGGAGAGAAGCCATGAGCGAGATTCTGCAAGAGATGCACGCAAACGGCGAGCACTAGGTGTTCCAAAGTGATTTCAACGGCAGAAACACCAGGGCATGTAGGTTCAGCTGTGAGCACAAACCGAGAAGATCGGACGACCTACTGAAGATAGTCAGCAAGATTCAGTTCGTCTGGTTCAACGTACCAGAAGTCACCCTCAATATTCCAATGTCGTACTAGGTCTAGCATCGCCCGGGAGCCCTTTTGGGCGAGAGTCATAATAGGCAGCACACTTTCTACGCCCCGCCTTCGCTCAAGAGACCTGAAGAACTGATAGTACTCCACCTGATGCTGGCTTGGAACTTGAATCCAGACAACGACTCCTCGAGGGGAGAGATAGGACATCGCAGCAGGCATATGTGGCATTAGTGAAACCAACCGTCGTTTCCACAATGGGCTGCATACTATCTCGAAGCAGAAGTTGGTCGAGAGACCCAGACCTCCAAAGACGACATCCGGCTCCAGAATGCCATGCTCAATCATCTTTCGAGTAGAGTATGCCACTTGCTTGGCATCAATGTCCCAGCCCTTTATGCGAAGACTCTGACTGATAGCAGCCGGAACAGCGCGGATGTCAGATCTCAACTCGGAGGCGACTGCAAAGTCCTTTCGCTGAAAACCACGCATCCTTCCTCGGCAAGGCAAGATGTGTAATCCCACATAAGCGTTCTCAGTCGACTCCAAGTCATCGGGGCGACTGAGAATCTCAGGAAGAACCCAGTCCCCGCCCTCAAACAGTGAGAGGTTGATATCAGCACTGGCACCCTCTTGGACATGCATACTGGTATAGTCGAAAATGCTGCCAGTGAGCTTCTTCGTGCTAGACTCGAGGACGGATATCTCCTTGTCGCTTCCTGGAAACATGAATGAAGCGTAGCCCATGTCACTCATCTCGGTCTTCAGGAGGGCCTTGGTGAAGGGGAACTCTGCGAACTGTGTTTCAACCTCGCCCCACTCCGTGCCCTCTGCGAGTCTGAAGAACAGTATGACTGACTGGACTCCAAAAGCAGAGTTGTCGGAGAGACAGCTGAATCGTACTGTTTGGTCTTTCTTCAACCGTGCTATGGACTTCACGACTGTCTTCGGGGCAATGCCAAGAGACTCAGCGATTTTGTTTACGGGAGCTAACGGGGACCTGACAAGGTGCGAGAGCACCATGAAGTCCTTTTCATTCATAGGGGCCTCCTCAACAAGGAAGGCAAAGCTGTATGCGGACTTGATTGAGTCCGGTGTGTGTAGGTTGTATTTCCTCAGAGTTCTCAAGTTCTCAACAATCTTCGTTTTGAAGTGCTCATTCACCGGAACCAATGTTGGATCACAGGGGGATTTCGCAAACTCTGGATTCTCCTTCAGACGT
>PRDI01000047.1 GCA_003345595.1 Candidatus Thorarchaeota archaeon
ACCACCGATAAGCGAAGTGTTTTGGGGAGCCCCGCAATGCAGACGATAGACATGATCGTTCGAGAAACACATGTGGGTCTTTGGTACTTAGTCGTAGGGTACTACTTCTTCCTCTTCATCTTCCTGTTGTTCTTTCGTTGGCGCAAGACCCGAAACCCATTCCAGCTCGCCATGGCATTATTCTTCCTTCTGCTTGCGGTGGGACGAGTGTTCTACTTCATAGCCGATTTCTATGCTGATCCCACGTCTCTCTATGGTGGGCTTCCTGCATTGGGAATAACGCCTTACTTCGCCGACGGAACATCGTTCCTCAAGGCAGGTGCGTTCTTTGAGTGGTCGGGACTTGCCATATTGTCTGCGACAGCCGGCTTCATGATATTCGGAAACCGTGTGGCGGAGATTGCATTTGCGATACCTGCATTGGGAATAGCCATTGTCTTGGGGCTGGTACCCCTAGACCCAGTGGTCAGGATCGGACTCTCAGGAGGAGCAGGGGCAATATACGCTCTTTTCATACCTTTGCTGTTTTGGTATCTGGCATGGCAGTCGGGTGGTCTGTTGCGTAGATCGAACTTCCTGCTCGGCCTGGGATTCATGGTGTTATTTGCAGGCCGGGTTGTATCCGCGGGACGGCACTATCTCGCAGATGCCGTATTTGGTTCCTACACGATACCGGGAATTCTTGCCCCAGGTCTGATAGTGATCGGCCTGATACTCATCGCTGTCGGTAACGAGTGGGGTCAGGCTCAGTAGCGTCGACAGTCACTGTCCAGTACCCTGGACACCAGAGCCCGAGCTCTACTCAGTGACCTATCTCTTTCCACTCGAGCATCTTCATATCTTCGAGCGTCTGCGTTGCCTTCTGGACGTCCTTGAGTGGCTTGCCTAGCTGGTCTGCAATCGCCTTGGTCGTGAGCTTTCCTTTGCACATCTGTGCGACCTCAAAGGCATCTTGACTGAGCTGACCTAGCCTCACGAGTATAGGTGAAACCCTCCCCTTCAACACGGGCACAATGATTCTCTTCTCTGACGCGTGTCCGTCCTTGGTGATTTCATCCAGTCTCTTAACGAACTTCTCAAAGGGTTCAAGGTTGCCGTCCCAGTCCACCAAGACATCACGATAGGCCGCGACAAACTCGTGATTCACGTCAGAGAGTACAGCCATGGCAGCATTCGTGTCGTCAGTCTTGTCCACCGTGGCTGTTACAATCACATTGTCCTTCAGAGCCAAGCATATGTCAAACTGTCCGAAATCTATCGTGTGAACACGGTTGCCGTCGCTGAGTTCGCGTCCAAACTGAATGAGGGCGGTCAGAAAACCACTGATGAGGTTGGGGTCCATGTCCGCAGTACCATACTTCCTGTCGAGGACACAAAGACCGCTGTCAGCAATCAGGATGTAGACCGCTTGAAGCAACGTAGGTTTCTCCGCTTCTAGACTCATTCGCGGTTATTGTTTCTTGCTTTATATGACTTCTCGTGCCAAACCCGTCTATTCTGTGTTCTGCTCTCTGATGGTCGCTCCGCATTGCTCCTCATAGTCTTCTTTCTCTTTGAGCGACGAGGCTTTAAATCGACCTTGGCCTCTGGTTTCCGCAGTGAGCAATGGTGGACACTGCAAAGGACTCTCGAGTGCTTGTTCTTGAGGACGCCCTACGTCGCCTTAACGAAATAGTCGACAACAGGAAGATGAGAGTGCATCTTGACTACACGAGGATGAGTGAGATCCTCAAGGCCGCAGGAACTCTTCTGTATCAAGTGAAGTACTCGTACGTGGAGCCGAAGTCCTTAGCAGAGATGGATGCTACAAAGAGGCTCGTGTCTGCCGTTGCTGATGTTGCTAGTATACGCGAGACCGCAGTCAAGGCCAGCGCATATAGACCAAAGACCACAAAGGAGATCGAAGTGACTGCCGAGTTCAGCTATGCGGTTCGAATCGTGCAGGGTTTTCCCCGAAGAATGCAGGAGTGCGGCGACGACCCAGCATATGCAGTCGACATCTTAGCGCTTGAAATCACCGAACTGTGCCCTGTGGAAGGGTCCAAGAACCTGACCGAGTGCAGATGTACCGATGGGTCCCGTGTCTGGCATGTCGTGACCAACATCAGAGGTCTCAAACAGGGGGTGAAGCTGCCATGTGCAGTCCTCCCTCCAGTCGACATGATGGGCGTCGTCAGTGAAGCGATGTTCCTCGCAAGTGAGCCCCTTCAACCGTCGGTTAAACTGGGTACAATCACTTCATTGTCCACGTCGGCATTGGATCAAGCTAGGGCTCATGTACTTAATATCATAAAGAGGATGGTCTGAATGGAACTGTCCGATCTTCAGGAAACCTTCGCCAAGTTCGAGCACGAACGAGGCTGGGACAAGTTTCCAGCCTCACAGGTCTTTGCCCACCTGATCGAGGAGTTGGGCGAGGTTTCCCGACACATAACAGTTGAAGAGGGCTACAAGGCGGTGGGTCTTGGCCATGAAGCTCCCAAAAAGGAGGAATTAGCGCGCGAGTTCGCGCAGGTGACGTCACTCTTGTTTCAGCTGGCGAACCACTTCAAAATAGACATCGAGAAGTGTGTTCAGGCTGAGCTCGAAGTGATGAAGGACAGGTTCCCTGCTAAGGAATGGGCCAGTTACATGGCTAAGCGCTAGGAAACCCGTCTGATTGACTCCAATCCGAAGGTCACAACTATGCGGATGACATCTTCCAGCTCTCTCAGATTCTTGCTGACATAGTCATTGACTTGTTCCGCATCATGAGCCACCAGTATCAACAGAACATCAAACTCTCCAGTCGTCAGCCACGCTTCCGAAACAATCGAGTCATTGATGACCTTCTTGACAATGTCCTCGTCACTCCCTGGTGCGACCGACAAACTAACAAAGGCGGTGATCATTCCGGCAGAGCCTCCTCTGGCAACTTCGTTTTAGTTGCGGCCAGACGACTTTTCCATCTCTAATTAGGCAACGTATCATGCGTAGTATTTATGGAGTTTTCGAACGTGACGTAGAACTCCAAAGAAACAGCCGTAGCTGGCTCTGCGACCGAGTCACTACTTCCTCTTCTTGTGGGCCTCGAGAGCTTTCTTGGCCATGTCTTCAAGATCCTTTGTCGCCGCAAGGAGTCCTAGTGCCTTGTTCTGGACAGCCTTAATGTTCTTCTCTTTTGCCCACTGCGCAAGTCCAGTGACGAGGGGGCCCAATGCTGTCTTTGCAGCCTCCACAGTTCCAACAGCTTTGCCGAGAAGTTCAATTCCCTGGTCCTTGTTCGTTCCTGCCTCAGCAACTCTGAGCCACACTAGACCGTGAATCATGTAAAGTGCATCAAGCATGAGCGTCGGGGACTTCGGATTCTCTTGCACCTTCTTAATGAGTCGCTCCTGTCGACTCTCGAATACCTCCTTGAAGTACTCGAAGGCTTTCTTGTCGTTGCCCCTGTCAAGCTCAATGATGCCTTTCTGTAGCTTCTCATCACTCTCAGACATGCTGAAGCACTCCCTGACTGGGTTTGTTTACCGCGAGAAGACCTGATTGTGTTATTATGGGTTTCTACTCTTGATGAATTGAGCTGTAGTTTCCTTCGCTAGGGGCTCGGAACGTTTATCGGGGGGATTCCTGCCGCTCCTAGCCTACTGCGTTTACCGCCGAAGTCCAGATTGGAGGTTGTCGTAGGATTGACCCGGTCTACCTTCACATTTCAGGAACTGAAGAGAACAAACCATCAAGAGATAAAGGAGATACAGGACAGAAAGTTCAGGGCCTTCATCAGGTATCAGGTCTGGCCCAATCACCCTTATTATCGCAAGCTCTTCAAGCAGATGAACATTGACCCATTCAACATAACGTGCATCGAAGACTGGGCGAAGTTCAAGATTCCTCTTGTGAAGAAGGCCGAATACAAGGACAATCTCAGGTCCTTCGTACTGAACCCGTCTGAGGTAGATGGAGCAAGTCGACCGCCTGCAGAGATTGTCAGGACTCTGATGACATACTCAAAGGAGACCGGACATGACGCCGACTACAGTTTTATCCGAAACAATGGCGTCAAGGTCAAGCTACATGTCGGGTCCAAGGGAGCTATGGACCGACTGAAAGAGCGAATGACTTACATGTACGCGCCGCTCCAGTTCTGGCTGAGTTCAGGTCGAGCATCAGGTCTTCCATCACCCGTCTTTCTCACGCGATATGATCATGACATGCTGTATCGGAACTGTGTGAAGGTCGGACAGATGGCAGTTGATCCCTGGGTGCCCAGCGGCTGGGAACTTGTAAGCATGAATCTGTTTCCTTACGCTCCTCACCTCGGCTGGCATGCGGTCAACCTTGGTCTGAGGCAGATGTCCAAGTTTTATGTAGCCACGAGTGCAGGCGGCGCAATCCCGACTGAGAAGCTTGTCGAACTGGCCAAAGTCTTCAAGGCCAATGGATTCGCTGGCATGCCAAGTTACTTGAGAAACCGCTTCTTCAAAGCCATGGCTGAGGCAAACTACACTGCGCCTGAGAAAGTAGTTGTTCTGCTCGCCGGTGAGAAGATCTATGACCGTGTTGTTGGAGACATTGTTCAAATACTAAGTGACAAAGGTGCAAAAGAGGTCCGCGTCATCGGGGGGTATGCGTCTTCCGAGAGCAAGATATCCTTCGCAGTACAGTGCGACTACAAAGGTCCCTATCACAATGTCAGCCCTCTGGAGATGTCATTCGACTTCGTGAAGCTCAACAAGGACGGTTCCTACGATTTCGTTGGCGAGAACGAACCTGGACACGTGACTCTCTTCCACTTGGACGGCACTGGCACTATCTTTGAAGGATTCCTGTTGGGTGATCTTGCATCGCGACATGAAAATGCGAAGTGTTCTATCTGTGGCATGGATGGACCCTTCTTCTGGGACATCGGCCGCGAGAATGACGCTGAAGCACAGATTGCTGTAATGGGTCTGGCCGAGAAGAAGGTCAAGGGTGCGACCGTGAATCTGACAGCCCTGAGGACAGACATACTTAGCCTCAGAGACGTCGAGGAGGTTCAGGTTGAAGTCGCAAAGGAGGACATGAATGATCCGTACAGCATGGATGTACTGAACATGTATGTCGCCCCGCGTGGACCAGTAACGGGCAACTATGACTCGTTAGTGTACGAGATCCAGAGGATCACGAAGAATGCTACTGAGATAACTCCGAGAGTCGTGATTACCGCTTTCGAGGATTTGATGGAGAAAGCTGGCGGCCTGAAGTTCATGGAGATTGCGGATGTCCGTCCGAAGCCAGCATAGAAACTGCAGAACCTATCTCATCGTGTTACACGACAGAGCAGTTATAAGGCCCTCACAGTAAATGCCCAACCGGAGGCGCAACAATGGAGGTAGACTCAGGTCAAGGTCCGGTTCCGTCCGGGCCCTCGGAACCCAACTTTGTCGTCGGTGCATTTGGTCTAGTTTCAAGAACATTCAGTCTGTGGGCGCGAAAGTTGCTCAGCTACACTGCGATTTCCGCATTGGCCGGTATAGGCTTTATCGCAATACAGGTAGCTGTCTTTTGGGCCATCTTCGGCATCTCTGGGCTCGCGAACGTGGGAAACGTGAGCACTGATCCTTTCGGGGTCCTTACGGACTTCCTGCTGTACGGAAGCGCGGGTGCCAGTTTCGTAGTGACTCTGATACTGATGCTGATTGGCATGGTGATTTACGCAGTAGTAGGTGGTGCTGTGACAAAGCTGGCACTTGATAACTATGGATCTCCAAATGCGGGCTCTGCAGGTGCTAGTGTTGGTTTTGCAGTGCACCGAATGACAACTCTCATCGGTGCACAACTGATACTAGGCTTAGTCCTGTCAGCCATAATGACTCCTGCCCTCATCATACTCGCGGTGATTCCATTGGATCCGTACAACCCTGCCTTTGCACAGTACGCAATGACACTCTTGGTTGTTTTGCTTGTTAGCGTCATCGTATTGCTTTATGTATCGGTTCGAATCCGACCGTTTATTGGAGTGGTAATAGCAGAGGACTCCTCAGCCGTGGGATCAATCAGGAGGGCATTCAGTCTCACAAGTAGGTGTTTCTGGCATATCTTTGGGGGAACACTTCTGTTGGGAATCAGCACGGCGATTGTGGGGCTTGTGATTAGTATGATCCTAACTCCAGCGTTAATCTATTCCCCAATCTTGGGATTTGTCGTATTGGCGGCATTGTCAGCGACCGTGATCAATCCCCTAGACTATGTGTTTCAGGGAGTGCTCTACAAGGACCTATCATCAAGAACCTCCTCTCAGAAACAGCAGCAGTGGTGGTAGTGCACGGAGTCCAGGCTTGCGGCCTGGACCGTGACAAGGTCAAATCCATTCGAAGTGTGTCTGTCACCTGAACCGGGCCTTTATGTCCGGTTGGAGCAGATAGATCACGATCACGATCGAGAGCAGAACACTTACCCAGCCAGAGCTTCCTAAGCTGACAATGAGCCCTAGAATGTTGAGTAGCACTGCCCATGTCCATGCCCAAGATCGAAGGTTCAAGAGACCTAGGCCGATATAGAAGCCTATGAGGCCTATGACTATCACGACGATACCGATTGCCGCCAGCAATGGGAAAATCGAACCCACAAGCAATCCTGCTGCGCCGCTCGCAAGTAGTACAATAGATTGCAGGAACTGCAAGATCGCTATCAGCGTGACCCCAAGAGGTCTTTCACCGCTCCGACTAGACTGGGTTCCTTCTCCAGCCATAGGTATCTCTGCCAACAGTTGTTCCTCCGAATAAAGGAATCCTAGTCCGGGCTTCCTCACATTCCTATTATGCCTATCGTGACTGTGCTCAGTCCCAAGATTCGATAGTGGTGACTCGGGTGAGGACTATCGAACATAGTCATGATAGTCCTCAAGCTTCCGGCTTGCTCTGTTTCCTGAGCTTGTGTTTCTTGACGAAATCGGTCAGGACATCGAGGAGGTCTGGTTTCCCTATCTCCTGAAGATCATACCTTACTCTGGTGCTTGGCTTGTTGATTTTCAGAAGACGCGTCAGGTCAATAGGCGTCCCCACAACAATGGCGTCCACGTCTGCTTTGTTAATGGTTTCTTCAAGTTCCTTCATCTGTGCCTTTCCATAGCCCATGGCAGGCAGTACTTCTCTGAGATGCTTGTACTTCTCGAACGTGGCTTGAATCGTGCCGACAGCGAATGGTCTGGGGTCAACAATCGTGGCACCACACTTGCGTGCGGCAATGTATGCCGCTCCGTATGGCATGCCACCATGTGTGACAGTTGGACCGTCCTCAATGGCGATGACTCTCTTACCCCGAATCACGGATACATCCCCCACACTCAGAGGAGAGGCGGCATCAATAACGATTGCCTTAGGGTTCACTCTCTCTATGTTCGCCCTCACCTTCTCGACGTTTTCATAGTCTGCTGTGTCAATCTTGTTTATGATGACAACGTCTGCCATTCTCAGGTTTGTTTCGCCGGGATAGTACGTGACTTCGTGACCTGCTCTATGTGGGTCGGTCACGACAATGAGTAAGTCGGGCTTGTAGAAGGAGAAGTCGTTGTTTCCACCGTCCCACGTGATGACGTCTGCCTCTTTCTGCGCCATGTCGAGGATCTTGCCGTAGTCGACGCCTGCGTAAAGAGTCACTCCCGCGCTAATCATCGGCTCATACTCTTCACGTTCCTCAATCGTGCAATTATAGCGGTCCATGTCAGCCAGCGTGGCATACCTCTGTGCTATCTGTGTTGTCAGATCCGGATCGTAAGGCATGGGGTGTCTGACGTTTACTGGCTTGAAACCCATCTGGACAAGCAGAGTGTTGATCTTCCTGGATGTCTGGCTCTTCCCGCATCCAGTCCTGACCGCACACACGGCAATAACCGGTTTGTTGCTCTTCAGCATCGTGGTCTTGGGACCCATGATTCTGAAGTCTGGACCAAGAGAGTTCACCCAAGCAATCTTGTGTCCGACTGTTTCGTAGGGCAGATCGGAGTAGGCTAAAACACACTGATGAACATCAAACTTCTGTATGAGTTCTGGCAGCTTATGTTCGGGGTATATCTTGATACCCTTGGGATAGAGCTTCCCTGAGAGCTCTGGGGGATAGATTCTGTCCTCTATGCCGGGTATCTGCTCCGCAGTGAACGCCACAACCTCGTACTGTTCGTTGTCCCTGAAGAAGACGTTGAAGTTATGGAAATCACGGCCCGCTGCGCCCATGATGATTACCCTAGTCCTGCTCATTGATTTCGCCGCCATTGCATGAACCTCCTGGTTGGTCGGCCGACGAGCCTTTGTCGTACGTAATAAGCTATTGGTGTTGTCAAGCTCTCTTCACTCGGAAGGACGAACTCGCTCTTGGATTTGAGTTGGGCTTGAGTCCGTCGAAAAATGAGACGCCAAAAAACCGAGCTATTGGTTTCTAGAACCTCCTTTCGCAAAATCGAAACATAATAACAACATCTAAATACGCCGGGTCGGTAACGGTTCCAGAGCTGCCTTGAGGAGACTATTCCGAACTGTCGGGGTGAAACATTGAAGCTCGTGGACCTTGCTCAGGAGTCGATACGTCTGCTTGAGGAGTCCGGTGCCCAAGGTATCCGAAGCGATGTTCTGGCTGAGAAGCTCCAGAGTCCCAAGCGGAGAGTCTACGACATCGTTGCCATCCTCAAGGCTCTGGGCTTCGTATCTACAAAGCGCAGGTCTGACGGCACCACTTTGACATGGGTAGACCCTAGGGCCGGTCTGGTTGAGCGTGCTCAGTATGAGGACCTCAAGGCGAATCTTAGCGAAGCAGTAATGACGAAGAACAAGCTCCAAGACCAAGTCGCAGAGCTGAATGAGCGACTGCGTGTCGCACGAACCAAGATTCGAAAGGAAACCACGACAGTCGAAACTGTTCGTAAGGCAGAGTTCGATACGACTCAACTTCGGGTTCGGCCTGTATCCAGCTTGGGGTTCAAGAGGGTGACCGACTCAGGCATGGAAGTAGTCATCGAAACTCAGGATCCGGGAATGACAGTAGATCCTTCAGTTATGGGAGTCGATGAGGCCGAGGCCGTGATCCGTAACTTGGAGCGCGTATAGTCTGTTTCACTTCCTCGGTCTTGCGTCATGAGCCGCTCGTATTGTGACCCTTCCACCACGCCTTATCGTGCTCAGCTTTTCGAGGGTTTCATTGTTCGATGTCACCTTGCCAATCAGATTGACCGGCCCGAAGGTGTGCATGTCTTTCAAGTATACATCGAGCGAGTCTCCCAAGGGGTTGTACGCCAAGTCCCCCCGTTTGACCTCACTAGTGGCCTTGAGATTTCCCTTGGATATGCCAAGGGTCATCTTCACCTGCCCGGCTACAACCGCCGCTTTCGCAACGATGGGCAATCGGAATTTGATTTCCTCGACAATCAATGGACCCAATACTCTGTCAATAACCGCCGTGAGAGTCAGCCCTCCCTCAAACTCAAGCTCAACGTCCAAGGCACTCTCGCTCATGAGATCACTATGAGGGGATTGCACAAGCACCTTAAAATGTGCTGCGCTCCGAATATCTGCATAACCTTAATTGCGGCACGACACGAGTGACACACGGAGTGAACTGGGCTGCCCGAAACCAACCTAGACATCGCCTTTGTGGTAGACACAACAGGCTCAATGAAAGACGACATAGTTGCTGTCAGAGACAATCTCTTCAGCATAGTCGACAAGATAGTGGCACGGACTTCAGGGCTCCGAATCAGATTCGGGGTTGTGTCCTATCGTGATCATCCACCGCAAGACCATACCTACGTGACACGTGTGTTTGACTTCAGCAGCAAGATCAAGGTAGTGCATAAGGAGATATCAGATCTGAACCCTTCCGAAGGTGGGGACACGCCTGAGGCGGTTGCTGACGGTCTGTATGATGCTCGAACAAAACTCTCATGGGAGAAGAGCTCATACAAGGTCCTTCTTCTAGTGGGGGATGCACCCCCTCATGGAAGAGACTATAACTCACTCGCCGATGACTACTTCCCAAATGGATGTCCAGATGGACATGACCCCAAGATAGAGGTCCAAGAGCTGAAGAAGGCGTACGGCAACACAGTTTTCATATTCGTGTGTGGATGCAATCCTCTGGTCGAACCATCTTTCAGAAGTATAGCAGAGTCTGTGGAAGACGGAAAGTACTATTCGTTGCTGAACGCACCTGAGCTGCCCGACGCGATTCTACGTATACTCGAAGGAGTGAGTGACCTCATTGAGGAGGACCGCCGTGTCCTTGCCTACTACGCCTCGCACGATGGTTCCTTTGACTTGGTCGAGGCAGCAACTGAGCTGTCCGTGGCCCTCAGAGAGCTGAAGACATCATTATCAAGACTGATGGAGCTCGGGCGCATACCTGCGTGGCCGAAGGGTCGACCACTCGCTCCGTCTCAACTAGGTCTATCGGTGGAACTGGGTGAAGTGCCGAGCGCCCTGTTGCCCGGGAAGGCCTTCAACTACAGGATCAGAGTGAAGAATCCAAGTCCCGCGACCGCAAGTGTCAGGGTTGTTGTAACACTGGTGACATCCGAAGGAATCTCAGAGGTCGCTAACGAGTCAAGGGAGGTTGGTCCGAAGTCAGATCAACAGATTGAGTTGAAGCTAACACCAATGTCAGATGTGAAAGAGAAAGCTAGCGTCAGAGTAGAGGTCCTTTATGGGTCCAAGTCAATGGCCACCAGGATCTACGAAACGCGTATCTATTGAGGAGTGGCTGGCATTGAAGATCAGAGCAATGCGTGGGGGCGACCAGAAGGGGATTTCCTTTCTGAGCCCTTCATCGGGGGCGTCCCTTCTAGGAAACACAGTGAAGGTCTCATACGCGAACCGGTCCTTGCTCAGTGACATTCGAGCTTCCAAGAGCGTTCCCGAGGAGACAATAGTGCTCGATTCACGGCTCTTTGATGATCTTCGTCTTGAGGGTGAATCCGAGGTAGAGGTCGAAAAGGTCAATGAGCGTTTGCCGTTTTGTGAAGAGGTTGAGTTGGTGTATTGGGTGTTGGACAGGGTCGCTTCTGGGATATCGATGCGCTCAGAGGACTTCCGAGCATTCCTCGACGGCCGCATTCTGAAGACCGGTCAGAAATTCGTGCTCCCGGAGCGCGGGGTCACGTTTAGGGTTGAACGACTTCGTCCGACCGCTGCTTCAACGCAGGCCGCTCGAGTGGGACGGAAACGGCCTCCTCGAATCGAGGTCCGTTCCGGTGAAGAAGATCGGTTGTTTCCTGCTCGAGACAAGAGTACCGTGCTTTCTTCTCTTGCCAGCACGGAAGTGCCTGAGAGTGTTGCTGAGGAGAAGGCTGACACTGCGGATAACCTGTTGCGCCGCTTGGCGGAGGTGAGCCGGGAGCTGGATGAAATCGAGACTCTTGACCTTCAGAGAAGGATTGAAAACCTCGAAGGCCGCATGTCCTCGTTGACAGGAACAGAGGGAACAGCGGCTTCGGAAACAAGCACTGGACTACGGGACCTGCCAGTTGTCTCCGGAGCACCGTCCAAGAATCTCTATGTTCGACTTAAAGAGGTAGTTGACCGCCTTGAGTCGCTGTCATCCAGACTGGAGGATTTGGAGCGCCGAATTGAAACTCTAGCTGAGAGGAAGAAGAGGTAGGTGTCATATGCCCTCTAGTGACGAAACACTGCCGGCAATAGTCGAGAGAGCCGAGGAAGTCCTCATAGTCCTCCGGAGTCTGCCTGCCAGAGTCAAGAGCCTAGAAGAACGACTTGGCATCCTGAATTCGCTGGAAAGGATTCCTCCGCAATCAGGTGTGGACAACAAAAGCCAAGTCGATCGGCCGGGTGTCGAGCAAACCGCAAGCCTCTTGGGATTGCTCAGGGGTATGATTGACAGACTAGAACTTGAAACGGAAGCATTGGAGTTGCGGGTCAAGGCACTCGAAGTCAGCGTGTAACGACTCACGACTACCGGGGTAGGAGTTTCCGTATTGCCGAAAGAAGGTAATCATCGAAGACCTGTGCAGAGAATGACCTGACCGGCACTATGCTGCCATTGACGGACCTGAGAAGTCTGCGGGCCTCTCTGTCATCGAAGCCCTCACCAACTCCCAATAAGTCCAGCCGATATCTTTCGTGATCAGAGATGGCCTTAAGGAAGGGTGCGCTTTCTTCCTCTTGGCCACCCAGTTTGCTTCCTATCAGAACTACCAGTGTTGGTCTGTCTTTGCCGAAGTCTTCAAGAAGCTCTGCTATCGAGCGGTAAGCAACAGACACATTGAGTCTTCCACCAACGTCTCGCGCAGCATCGAAGATAGACAACAGAAGTGAGGTCATGACCTCGTGAGATGGCAGGTCTTCGGCGAATTCGGCCGAAGCTTGGACTGAGTTGCCTTTCTGAATACAGTACTTGTGAGCCTGTTCGGAAACCACAACAAACCCGAGGTGTCCTTCAGTGCGGTTCACAGCCATCTGACTGATAGTCAGCAAGGAAACTAGCGCGGCCAGTTGTGCCCTCGTGATCTGTGCTTCCAAGCCAGAGAGAAACTCCGTAAGGTCGGGCATGTTGTCCATGAGTGAGGATAGCCTTCTCCGAACCGAGGCATCCGTTGACAGATTGACATCCTTCACTGCCATACTCTGATCCATGAGCAAACACAGTATTACATTGATTTCCTCGAATGCTTCAGCCGGTCTGAAAACCAGTCCTTCGGAAGGGGCCTCACCAAGCTGTCCCGAACTCAACTCTGGTTCTGTCCGGACCAGATTCATTGTGAACCTCTGTCCTTGTTCTCCGAGGTACAACCTTGTGCCGAAGCCGAATGCACGGCCCGCGAGTGTCTTCTTAATGGAGTCTTCGTGAAGGTGTATATGCGAGGAAAGCTCCCCGCTCGTCCAAGGGTCTATTGCTTCGTAAGCGAAGATCATCTCTCGTAGATCTGCTACGTGGCCCTCATACTTCACTAGGTCGACTGCAGCAGAGCTGTCCAGTCCGACAAGCTGCGCGTCTGGACGCGAAACCATGACTCTCCGAAGCGCTGCATCGCCTTCTGCTGCTCGTGCTGACCACCACTGGCCGCTGCCGCCTTCTAGGGCAAGAACTGTTTCGCCGTCCGAAACCCCCAAGGCCCTCATATCGTCAGATGAGATCATCATGACACCGGGTTTGGTTTCTCGGATATCTACCGCAAAGTGGAGCCCAGATAGAATCTCTTGGGGGTTCCTGACTTGCAGACACTTGAGCACAGAAAGATCGAACTGGTTCAGGTGAGCCGGTGAATCCAGCACAGGGCCTGAAGAGTTTGTTGATGCCCTGACGAGAGTCGCGTATATGTCGTTCTTCCTTGAGCTGAGGCTCTCGGCGAATGTGCGCTTCCAGCCGGACACCCTAAGTGTCCCATCCCGCTCCACCAAGACAGCAAGGCTGGTTGCGGCCTTAGCTGATGACTCTCCCAGCGTCACCACCGCACTGCTCGCGCTGACCGAGCCTTCGTTTGACAGCATGTGGTCGACAGACAGGATATTCTGTCTTCCCTTTGTGCCCAGAAGCATGAGAACCCTAGCCAATTCCTTCAGACATAGTCTTCCAAACTGCCCCTCGGATATGACAGTATCATCGTTGTCGACATAGCTCAGGAATGAGGGTCTTGGGGGAAGAATGGAGAGTAGATTGGTGCCCAGTATTCTCTGCAGGTCCTCCGGAGAAGCGGCCAAGTTCCTACTGAACAGGTAGCTGAGAATTTCCGAGATGCTCTCCCCTTCGTGTGTTTCGGGATAGGCGCTTGCAAACACGAGTCTAGTGGACCATGACGAATTCTGACCGTTCTTACGAAGATCGGATATGATTGCAGTAAGAGACGATATGGTTGCTCCACAGGTAAGCAGTCTTGTGTTAGGGATTTCCAGTAGCTGCGTTATCTTGGATCCCCATGTGCTGTGACTCCTGACAGCGAAGAATAGGTTGGGACTACTTAGGCCGGTGTCCCTCAGGCCAATCAGCCATCTGAGGAGGGCGTCAGTGTCGTCAGGAGTGTTCAATTCCATGAACAAGGGCAGACCGGATTTGATGTATTTCAGGACATCAGAACCGTTCATTCCTCTCATGATGTCCTGCAAATCGGCAGTCGTCAAGGCGCAGCCCCAACCTGGGTTGCTTCTTCGGCCATTGCGCATGTCTTGAATATGATACAGTCTTGGACTGTACGGCAGTGCGAGTGACCATCTTTGAGTGAGTTCGGAATTCCTGCCCTGCTGTGAGTCAGGGAGTGATCTTCCTGCAACTGCGATCAGGGGCCTGGCAAAGAACATGTCTACCAGCCAGCTTGCCATCGAAGGATCGAGAGTGCTGGCGCAGAGCTCGCTCAGGATTACCGGTTTCTTGAGATAGTCGTACACTCTGCGGGGGAGATACCTGAAAGCCCCCGGGTATTGAGTGGCCAAGTCGTGCAGGTGGTCCTCAACCATCGCAAAGTATGAAAGTGCTCTTCCCGGGTCGAAGACACGGACTTGTGTTCCAGCCTTGACAATGCCTAGCTGGAGCATCGCGTCCACAACGAAGAACTGCCTGATTTCGTTGCTCGCCGTGTCTTCAACCACTATCATTGCATCATACTCCGCAAAGGCGGCTGTCGTGGACCAACACACCAATCGATATATCCATAGTGCAAATGGACATTATGTCGTGTCACTGACTTGAACTCGTCAGTTGACTGGCATGAGATGGTTTATCACGAGTCGGTACACCCTAGTCTGACGGAGAAGGACCCAGATGCTAGTTGTCCGAGCTGTGGAAGATCAGCCGTCCCGAGGAATAAGAAGAGGTGACGTCTTCCGCATTTACTTAGTCGATGCACATCATCACATGGGTCGCGAAGGCAGTCACAGAAACACTCCTCCAGGTGCCTATTCATATTATGCTCTACTGTGGTTTGAGCTTCGACGCATGGCCAAGGATCAATTGGAGAAGGACAGTCTCCTTTTCGAGCCGATACGAGTGGAACCTCCGAGTCTGCCTTGGAAGTGTTTCAGCTTGAGGGACAGCTGGGAGCGAATGAACAACGGCTGGCTAGTCGACAGGACGATAGTCTTCCCTTACTCCGATGACTACGCCAAATCAAGCGATCGCACGACTGCTTCGTTTAGACTCTCAAACGACAAGATAGCAGGTTGGACAACACATGCACCTAACTCAACGAGGCTCATCGGCTTCGCTCGAGTTGACCCTACGGATGGCAAGACCAAGAGCCCAGACGCCGCTGTCAACGAGCTGAATAGGGCGGTGAATAATCTGGGTTTGCGCGGCCTCAAGCTCCATCCTCTAGCCCAGCTATTCGTAGATGACATTCAGGACGACATCACCAAGCGGGTGGTGGTCCGAGCAGGAGAACTCCGGATTCCAGTCATATTCGACACAAGGAACATTCGGACTGCAAGGAAGATCAAAGCTCTGGTTGATGACATACGTTCTGATGACTCGTACGCTGATGCTCTGCGCGGCATGCGCATCATCCTCGGCCACTCCGCTATGAGTCCCGGCGATTCACTTCTTCACGAGATTATAAGGGATCCATTGATTCACGCGGAAACGTCGGGCTTGCACGGTCAAGACATCCCCGTGTTGTTCAAGACAGCCCAGGAGCGAGTAGGAACAACTAGGGGTTCGTGGTCTGAGAAGATACTCTTTGGGACTGATTATAGCTTCCTCTCCATGCAGGCCGCG
The DNA here is from genome assembly GCA_003345595.1 of Candidatus Thorarchaeota archaeon. Taxonomy (GTDB): domain Archaea; phylum Asgardarchaeota; class Thorarchaeia; order Thorarchaeales; family Thorarchaeaceae; genus OWC5. The sequence goes on from PRDI01000047.1 coordinate 15,664, forward strand.
GAAGTGATACTATATCTCCTCTCGAAGTCGTTCTCAGGGACACTCGCTGACATCCAGCGCATTCTAGGGGGTAACGCTCTCTCGCTTGTGCAGAAACCGTTCACAACAGACGGTCCGAGCGGAGAAGCTCCCAGACAAGTTGTATTCAACGACGAGGATCATCGAGGTCTCGAAACTCTCGAGTCTCTTATACTGAATCTTGTCCGGAACAGGCAGTGGGACGTTGCGTCATTTGACTTCATGATACCGCCCAGAGGAACTTGGCCCGATGTGAGACCACACCCAACCGGCGGTTTCAGTGGCGTCTACGACAACTCCTACATTATCACACTTGTTGCGAACAAAGGAGCACGTGAGGTTCACATCTGGGTGCGGCAGCAGTCTGGCAAGACCTCGACCTGCGCAATCGTAGGTTCAAGAGCCCAGCACACTCTAGACACCACTGAGTTAGCGTTTCAGAGGGTAGATCCCTTCCTGCTCAGTACCTTGGCCGAACACAGCGTCCAGATTGAATCTGCGGACAGGATACAATCAGTGCTTCTGAGGCTGCTCGAAGTGCCATAGCGCGTGAAATCGTTTATATCAACTCGGTCAGACGGAATCCTACTGCTCTCTCGGAGGAATACACCATTACAAAGAAGATGAAGCTTGAGATCGTGGATGGAGGCGATCTCAAAGGTTATGCAAATCTGAACCCGAAGACTGCCGATACACTAAAGGCAGAGATGGGTTCTATTGTTCTATTTGAGGATCCTCAGAGCAGTTTCTGGGGGGCAGCTGAAGTCCGCAAGAGCGCAGAGGTCCTGCAGGACAAGATAGTAGTTGACAGCCTTGTACTAGAGGCTTCCCTGCTAATGGAGGGCGACATGGTCGAGGTAACGCTCTATGATCAACCGATGATCGCGCTTGAGTATGTAGAGTTCGGTCTGAAGCCCTTGGCCGAGGGAGCAAACACAGAAGACCTGGTCCCAAGAGCAGCAGAGAAGGTTCACCTTCTGGAGAAGATGATTGGCGGCCGCCTCGTATATCCGGGCATGTCTTTCAACTGGCCTGAACTTGAAGTGAAAGTCGAGATAATGAATACGCGCCCTGCGCTCACTGGCAAGAGCTTTGCGAAGCTTGCCTTTGAGGCACTAAGGGACAAGACTGGTTACCAGTTTAAGACGGTGGGAATATCCACTCCTTTCAATGCAATCTTATGTATTGACACAAGTGGGTCGATGAAGACTAATGATGTGCCAGTCAAGGATGTGGCGCATGCACGAGAGGGTCTCAAAGACCTTGCGGGTGACAACCCTGATGTTCAGGCCTTTCTCGACAGGTTCGAAGAGGGATCCAATGTGAGCCGGGGTGAAGCAGCTGCTATGGCCGTGCTGCTCTACCTAGCAGAGAAGGTCGGCCGTGGATACGGGGAGAAGGTTGCTGTGATCACTTTCGAGAAGGAAGTGAGCGAGATGACTTTCATGGATCCCGAGTCTGGAGATGTGAGACCCTATGTGGAATGCACGGGCAAGGACAAGGCCTTGGGCCTCCAGATAATAAGCACACATGTCATCGACAAGGTGGAAGAGGGTGGCACTCTGACTGACATGGGTTCAGCCCTCATCAAAGCAAGCGAAACACTGGATGCCTTTGGAGACCCCAAGAAGCCCACAATGCTGATTCTTCTCACTGATGGGATGACGACGTCCGGACCTCCTCCTCTCAAGGTCCTGAAGGAGAAGTTCCCGGATAGGAGAAGACTTGTGATGTACTGTATCGGTCTCGGCGAGCGCAGTGAAATCGATGAGGAACTCATGCTTGCCATGGCACAGTACGGCAACGGCACGTACCGCCACGTTGACAATATGCGGGATCTGCTTGAGTGGTACGGCCGGCTTGCAAGTGAGTTTGCTGTGGTTATACGGGGAGCACAGTGAAAGCTACTCCCGTGGCTTCAGTGCGTCTATCAGTCCTTTGAGCGTTTCCAAGTCCATCTCACGAATCTGTTCAGCAGGAAGACCCTGAATCATCTCGGTTGGAACCATCACCAGCAGATCAGCCTTTGCCTGACCATACTGTGTGGAGTATTCCTCCCAACGTGGATCAGACCTTCCAGTCTTGACTTCTGGCGCAGCAGCCCGACCCGATGATGGTCTCTTTGCGGTAGCCTTCGGAGGCATCTCTTCTCCTGCCTCGGGTTCTGCTTCATGCTCCTCGGCGGAGGCACCGACTAGAGCTTCCAGTTCATCAGTACTCAAACTATCAAGTATCTCTGGCGTGA
>PRDI01000048.1 GCA_003345595.1 Candidatus Thorarchaeota archaeon
CTACTTCGTTGAGAAACAGGGGAGGAGAGGGTATGCAACAGCTGCGTAGAAGTTGGACAATCTTGGACATTTTCGAGTAGGGGCTTAAATAGCTCGAATCAGACGTTTCTTTGAGGCTGACTCGACACATTCCAGCCCCAAGGAGTACGACCCCAGTGCCGTTTCTGGGAGGACAAAGACTCCTGTGTCCAACTTTGTCCAACTTACAATGAACGGTACGCTCCTCTCTCAACTGTCCATGTATAACATATCTGCCTCTTTTGCCCTATCGATCATGGAGAGGACTCCGAACCAGACACCTCACAGTGATATTCATCAGTAGGAAGTGACAGGCATAGTAGTTGGGGATTGCCAATAGCTGAAATCCGAAGCAGAAAAGACTTCCAAGACCTGCATTTCTATGTCTGGCGAATAAGGAACGAACGCAGGGAAGAGTGGAGGAAGGAGGTCTTCTTGATGGGTGATGACCACGCACTTGAAACTCTGATTGAGAGCCTGCAGGGCCTGCTGGATAGCCACCGAACATATGGAAGTGGGACGAGGAGATACAAGTGCAATCCCCCGCTGGACTTCGACCATGTCGCATATGGTCGTCAGCACGGTGTCCGGATTGAGTGGTTGGATAGTCTTGTCGTGAAGGCCGGTCCGGACGTTCCGAACGGTGAAACTTACAAGTTGGAGGGCAAGGTTGTGACGATTCGAGTAAACCCCGCCACGCTTAGTCAGTTGATCACCGGTGCTCGCGCACAAGTAGACAAGAGCAAGAGGTATGGTCACGGGTTGGCTACCGCGGGTGGGCTCTGGTTCTCCCCGGACTGGCTGGGTGTTGAATGATAGCAGTGACACTCGGTGGAACAGGAAACAGCTGCTGGTTTCCGCATACTCCGATAGCAGTCAGTTGCAGCATAGGCGAATGTCCACATTTATGAGAGTGGGCTCCGGCTAGTCCCTATGTGCTCCCCAATTGCATGACGCTGGTAGGCTACCAGATTGTCCTTTCCTTCACTCTCGCACATACTCAGTCTGACTATGGAATCCGGCCATCCAAACCGAGCGATGCTGGAGGACGTCTGGGGGGAAAGGGGACGCTATTGGTGTCATGCATGCCGCATCCATCCTTTTCTTTGCACAGCGAGAATCCAATCAAAGACTCGCTAGGGCAGAAGCCAGTTCATGACTCCTCCTTGCCTCCCCATTCTCGAAGACATAGCAGCCCCTTTCGTTCACTGCGGCTGCAAAGCCTCCTAGGAAGTGGGCCCAGTTGCTTTCAGTGGGTTGCGTCTTCAGGAGTGCGAGTCTTGCTCCCATGATCACAATATCATGTGTCACGTGTAGCTGCAAATCGTTTGGCTTTGCTTCGGCAAAGCGTCCGATTATCTCGGTGATAAACCTCTCACGGAAGAGCTTTATCGGCTCTATAATGTCGCCTGACACTTGCTTCTCTGACCACTTGGCCACGAAGGCCGGGCCACCATCCTCCACCATCTGTTCGCGAATCTTTTCACCATTGCCATACGGCCCCAAGAGGGGACGTAGGTCTGAAATCAGCTCAGCATTGCCGCCTATCGTTTGGTATCCTTCCGCTATGTCGCAGGCAGTCTGAACGCAGCGTAGACGAGGACTGTAGAAGAGTCTGACATCTCTGCCCGGAGGGAGTCTCTCCCCGAATTTCAGCGCCATCCTGTGCCCAAGGGGAGTGAGTCCATGCGTTCGCAGGTCTTGTGCATTGTCAGAGACTTCTATGTGTGAGTGCCTAATCACAATCATAATGGGCGTCTGAAGGTCGACTTGGCTGGCCCAGGTCAATAGCCATCTTGCCTCGGACAGCCAGTCCAACGACTCCCACTCGGCTACGTCGCTCATCGGCTTCAATTCTCCTTTCATGCAGAACAGATATACATATGGTGCTAGTAACCTGGTTGACAATCCAATTGGATCGCATGGCTCTCGGCTGTCTTCCCGAATGACCAGTCACGTCGCTGAGGAGCCGTCATTTCCAACAACGTGTTTTCACATGCTATCAGGAGGGGCTTCCTCTATGTCAGTTTTAGTCCATGAAGCACTAAGTCTGAACTGAAGGCCGAGTACGTTGGACCGAATACTGTCCACACAGGTTTTCACATTGAGGTGTCGAGAGGAACACCGGTAGAGGAGGCTGACCGGATAGCCGAAGAGGTTAGAGAGAGCGTTAGTCGTATGATGGGTTGCAGGTACTGCGTAATTCATGTTGACCCGGCGGCACAATGACCGAGATGAAATCGGAAGACAGTAGCCTAGGTGTTCTTGAGGGTCGGACCATGTCCTCATGTTCGTACACTTCAAGTAGATGACAAGAAAGGCTGCGTTAGCAGGAAGATAATCAGCGCCAAAGCGGCGAATGCAGCAGTTGCCACTACGTCATTCACATCGAGGTTAAGCTCATCCAGGCTGAATGACCAACAATATGTTTGGCTACGACCATGGTAGCCTAGGACTTCGATTCTCCTTTGGCAGCCCTCCTGTGTCCCTCGGCGGCAGAATGACTGCAGGGAACACCAGGACAAAGACTGTCCCTTCCGAGAAATCGCCTTCGACTCTATCCTCGATTCCAACGGTACCACCAAAGAATTCAGTAAGAGCTTTGACTACGGATAGTCCGAGACCTGATCCCTTGGCCCCCTTCATGTAACGGTCAAATAGTGACTTCCGGCGGTCATAGGGAATACCTGGCCCGTAGTCGACGACGCGCACTTCCCAGCAACTTCTCTTGTTCCTTTCAATGGATGATATCAGAACATCTACTCGTGGCCTAGCGGAGTGTTCAGCAACGTTCCGGAAGAGATTCATGAATATGTCGTGAAGTAGGTCGTTTGCCAGGATGAAGCACTCGCCTTCGGCCTTGATCAGATTAAGTGACATATCTTGAGAACGAATTGCTTTCGTTAAGCGGTCGAATGATTCCGTAACACATTCGGCGATGTCTGTTGGTTGGAGGTCCCCTGCATCCTGAGATTCCACTTGAGATAGTCTCCGGACATTCTTGGCAAGATGGTCAGCGTCTCCGAGAACCTTGTAGGCTTCATCTAGTGCTCTCATGCGCATCTCTTCTGGTGCAATCTGGAGACGCGCAATCTCAACGGCTGAAAGAATGGCCTGATGGTAATTCGACATATCGTGTGCAAGAACGTCTCCGTAGACCCGGGCACGTCTACCCGATTCCTCGGCACGAACGAATGCCCCCATGTAGAGATAGCCCATAATAGCCGGTCCAATCAGAAGACCAACCAATAGCAGAATCTCTCCCGCCCACCAACCTACTGTCCACTGAACGAATATTGATCTCAGCACATTCTGGGTAATCCAAAGGCTCAGGAATGCAACTGAAAGTGATTCAACGGTCATCTGCCCGTGGTTCGCTGCAGCCAGAAGGAATGCAAGATAGAGAAACTCCCCGAAGGTGATGGCGCTCAAGGCGAGCTCAATACCACCGCCTATGGGAAGATCCTGGAGAGTTGGGTTGGAGCCTACTGCGAGAGCCCGAACGATTTCTCCCATCACCAGAAGACAGACTCCTCCCCCAAAGATCAGCCAAATCCTTCTCTTCTGTGACTGTGCGTTCTCACTTGACGGGCGGTCATCGAACCATCTTATGGATTGAATGAGTGCCACTATCGATAACATGGTGACCAACATCGCAGGGAAGCCTCGCGAATAGGGAAGGAGGGGGCTCAACGCCGCGTCTCGTAGACTTGTTATTGTCAAGAACAGGAATATGAGAGCTATGGGAAACTGATACCCCCTGTCGGTCCTCCTTGCAGATGTGAAGATCATTATTGCCAGTGCGGCTGACATGCACATAGAACCTATTCTCGAAATGGCATAAGCTCCTGCATTAGTGTAGACAACCCCGGGTGCGATTGATCCTGCCAGCAGACCAACGAAGAAGGGAATAAGCACCAGTAGTACGATGGAAAGAATAAAGGCTAAAGCCGGCTGTTTACGAGTGCCGAACTTGGCTAGGAACGTTGGCGCTAGAGACAGATAAATCAGGACAAATGCAACCAACTGCAATATCATTGTCAGAGTCCAGATTGGACCCGGATAGAACAGTCCAATCATGGAAGGCACGGGCGACAGCGCCAAAACAATGCACGCCACAGGTATTCTGACCCGACCAGAAAACGGGAAGAGTGGTCCACTTCCAACGATGATTCGATACACACCAAGCAGGAGAACGATCGAGGCGGCCCCAAGCAAGAATCCAACTACGACGATGTCTTCTGTAGGTAGGTCCGCAAACACGGGGAGCCGAAGTGCAGCAGTCAGGAGTAACGGCCCTGCCACAAGAAGCAAGAACAATTCGATCTGTCGCCTGCCGACTGGGACTTTTCCTCTTTCGTGCAAGACCAGGCCAAATAGAAGCACAGCTCCAAGACAAAACGTCTTTACAAGATCTGAAGTGATTGCTAACGGTGTCGCTTGAATGAGAGGCGACGAGCCAAGCAGAAGGTACTCGATGGCGGTTTCGAGCTCGATGATCGCGTAGTAACAGAATCCTACCGCAAAAAGAATCGGGGCAGAAGGCGTATCACCTCGCTGATGCAATAGAACCAGTGCGCCGCAGAATATGGCAGAAGAAACGGCCAGAATTTCATACCCTACCGCTAAGAGGTGGCTTTCCCAGGCAGGCAGGCTTACTAGAAATAGTACCGCGGCGGCAGAAACGGTCACCAATCCCACCGAGAGTGACTGCTTCCAATTCTGCACGGGCATAGTCTTCTTTCAGAGAGGCGCAAGTAATGTTATAACGCTTCTTCGGCCGAACCGAGGGATTATCACGGTTTGGAGCGAACGATTTTCAGCGTCGTGGCTTTACCGTGGTCGAACTGCACAACCGTTCTATTACCGACTACTGTCATGTCGAAGTCGCACAGGCACAGACGAGCGGACAGATACATGTGGCGTTCGCTAGGTGACCTCATTGAGTATCTCGATACAACACATGGGACATGCGAGCGTTCTAAACAAGACAGTGGGAAGAAACGTCGACATCGACCCGTCCACCAAAGAGACTCGTCTATGCAGAGGAAACTTCAGGTGAACTTTTTCATCCGAAGGACTTCGGAGCTGGCTTTGTGCTTACTTCTAGTCAGAAAAGGATTTACCACAGAAAGAGCTAGGACTGTATTCAGACCATACGTCTTTTGTGACACTTTTCCGAAAGCCTCCTCCTCTCTGTGAGGATGATCTGCTTCGTGTGTCGCCGCCTGAAAATCCTCGCCTCCTCTGACCTAGCTTCTGGTCGCAATGGCTTGCTCGGCTAGTCCCGACATTGATTTGCCGTGCTCGCATCCGCACGAATCCTGTGTTCGAGATCCGGGATTCCGCAGAAACCGATCGCGTTTCGCTCGTTCAGACGTATCTTCGGGACGTTGAGAGGGAGGAGAGAAGGACAGCAACGTTCGCCAATCATCTTCTGAACAGGATGAACACAATCGTATGTTGCAGGGTGCATTGCTCTTCGCAGACTCGTCAATTAACGGCCTGGACTGAAGATGCATTGGGACTGACTTCGGACGGCAACACGTCGAGATGCAAATAGCTCAAGTTTCCGATTAGGGGAGAGCTACTACGTAGTGCTCGACTTGCACACCAGTGGCAGAAACAAGTGGCCTATAAAGAACAATGCAATTCACGAGGGCCTCATTGTGAGTACAACTAGGACGCGTTCATGTCACAGATGGGTCTGCGGCACAAACGACGACATGGCTCAAAGATTGTCCACCTCTTATATTCGCTCTATGCGTTTTCGTAGTCGTGATTCACGATGTCACAATCCGGTATCACAGTAGCTAATCTGACGAAGAACTTCGAGTCAATGGGATTCGATAGGACAACGCTAGGCGGTACAATTCTCTATGTAGGTGGTATTCAATGGCTGCTGGGCATTCTCCTTGCTGAGTCATGGAATCCAGGCTATAATAGCAGGATAGATTATGTGAGTGATCTTGGTGTTGGGCCTACAGCGCTCATATACAATGTGTCAGTGTTTCTGTTGGGGCTCTCCATGTTTCTGGGTGCTTTCTTCATGCTGAAATCCATCAGGAGTAGAGTCCATACAACTCTTCTTGCCACTTCGGGAATCGGAGCTATGGGAGTGGGTGTGTTTCCTTATCCCATGCAACCATGGCATAGCATCTTCACTCTGATTGGCATCCTGTTTGGTGCTCTTGCAGCGATATCCTCCTATCAGGCACAGAAGGCACCCATCTCCTATATCTCGGTGGTTCTGGGATCACTCTCGTTGGTTGCATCAATTGTCTTCATCCCCTATCTGGGGCTTCCAGTTGGCTCAACCGAAACGTTTCTCGGAATGTCAAAGGGTTCAATGGAACGATGGGCAATCTATCCAATTCTCGCGTGGCTAATCGGCCATGGAAGTCACGCTGCGCGGACACAAGGATGAGAAACCCATCCGGGTATGCTACTGACAATGCCTGAATCTAGGACGAAGAAAGAGGGATGGAGCAAGTTTCCATCCCCCGTTCTTGCTCATTTTGAATGGACTCATCCATGAGTGAGTGCGGATCTCACTTCCTTGAGCTTTCTCTTCTCGAACGTGCTCAGTGAGCCGAGAATGCCGCCACCAATCCAGACAGAGTACTTCCACTCGCGTGACGTAGTGTTCTGACCTCGATGTTCCCTGAAACTCGCTTGGAAACAACACACTCCTAAGTGGAATCTATGAGGACAATCATAGCCCTGGGAGCTGAAGGCCAGGTTTGCCATACAGACTTCCATGCTGTTCAAAGATTATCCACTTCTTATATTCATTCTATGCATCTGGATAACCCGTGAAAGGCCATGTCTGAATCTGCCATTACTATAACGAATCTAACAAAACGGTTCGACGATGTTACAGCTATTGAGAATCTCAGTCTAGATATCGGCTGGGGTGAGCTGTTTGGTGTCCTCGGACCGAATGGTGCAGGCAAAAGCACGACAGTAAATATCCTCAACACTCTTCTGAAGCCCACAGACGGTTCAGCGACTGTCGATGGGCATGATGTTGTGTTCGATCCGGAAGGTGTTCGGGACGTGATTGGCGTTTGCCCTCAGGAACCAGCTTTCTATCGGTTTCTTACAGGTGAAGAGAACATCATCCTGATGGGCGAGATGCATCTCGTGTCTAGAGATGTCCTCAATGAACGGGTCAAGACCATGGTCGAGAAGATAGGCATGGAGGACCACATCAAGAGACGCGCCAAGGACTACAGCGGAGGAATGATCCGTCGTGTCAGTATGCTGATGGCGTTAGTCAATGACCCGAAGATTGCATTGCTCGATGAACCCACGGTGTCAATGGATCCGAATTCCCGACGAGCAGTATGGGACTTCATTCGCGAGCTGAAAGCTCGGGGCAAGACTGTCATCCTGACTACGCACTACATGGAAGAAGCTCAGGAGCTTTGTGACAGAGTTGCGATTATTGACGAGGGGCATCTAATCGAGCTTGGTTCTCCTGCAGAGCTGATAGAGAAACACAAGGCGAAGAACCTTGAGGAAGTCTTTCTGAGACTGACTGGAAAAGAGCTTAGGGAGGTCGTCTAGAGATGAATATGCGAAGGATCATGGCACTGACAAAGAAGGAGTTAAGGAAGACCGCAAGAGAGCCGGCAGTTCTCTTCCTTTTGATACTGTTCCCAATCATGTTCACACTGGTATTTGGTCTTGCATTTGGCGGGATTGGAGGAGGCGGGGCGACAAGCTTCGATGTGGGGCTGCTGAATCTTGATGCTACAAGTCCTCAAGCAGACTGGAGTCTTGCGTTTGTTGACAACCTCACTGCGTCTGAGGTGTTTGTAATGCATCCGTATGGTGACAAGGATTCTGGGCACGCGGCACTGCTTCAGGGCAATCTTGATGCATTCATCGTCATCCCGGAGGGTTTTGGTGATAGTGTCGAATCCTACTACAACTCGCCATTCGACTCAAGTGCATGGACAAACTCTAGTGTCGGGCTCTATGTCGACAGCGGGTCTCTGATGGCGGTGTCAGCTATTCCTCCTCTTGTCCAAGAGGCCTTGACAAGGGCCATTTTCGGAAATGATGCAATGACAGTTGGCCTACCTGTTGAGATTGGAAGTCCCGGTCTAGTGGAGTCAAGCACTCTCACTCAGTGGGATTTCATGGCTCCGGGTATCTTTGCCTTCGCCGGTATATTCTTGACAATGATTGTGGCTCAAACGATGACTGTCGAGAGGGATGAAGGGCTCCTGAAGAGATTAAAGACAACTCCAGTTTCGTCAGCGGACTACATGATGAGTCAGACGGTGTCATACATGTTAATTGCGGCATTGCAGGTCGCACTAATCCTAACAACATCGCTCTTGATTGGTTATCGACCATCAACTGGAATCGGAGGGGTTGTGTTTGCGTTTCTGATTACTCTGGCGTTCTCACTGGTTGCAGTCGGATTCGGTCTGATTTCTGCAACACTCTCCAAGTCCGCGGAAGCGGCTAGCGGCGTGAGCTTCATCTTCATTATGCCTCAGATGTTCCTAGGTACATTTATGCCACTAGGTGGAGCAACAGAAGCCATCTCTAAGTTCATTCCAAGCAAGTATGTTACGGAGGCAATAACGACCCTGTTCCTGAGGGGCGCGCCGATAACAACTCCTCTCATTTGGGTCAACCTGGCTATTGTAACACTTGCCGGAATAATGCTCGTAGCTGGAGGGATCATTCTGTTTGAGAGGTTCGGTTCCCACTGAGAGTTCTCCGTGGAACCCCTCTTTCTATTATAGTTAATAGGAGCAAACAACAAATGAATCTGAACAGATTTGAGGTGAG